>NZ_JBQDLF010000056.1:0-21150 GCF_052095815.1 Brachybacterium sp.
CCTTGACGTAGGTCGCGTGGTGCTTGGAGTGGTGCAGCTCCATGATCCTGCCCGAGATCGAGGGATCCAGCGCGCCGTAGTCGTAATCAAGATCGGGAAGGGTGTACTCAGCCATGAGCTGTCCTTTCGTTGGTGGTGTTGCCACGACAATAAGACCTCAAGCGCACTTGAGGTCAAGCCGTCTCGTCGTCACCCTCGGGGAACTCGGCCACATCCTCGAGTCGGCGCGGGCCCGGGCCGATCTCGGCGAGGGCGTCGTCCGGGTTCAACAATGCGCAGGCCTTGAGCGAGAGGCAGCCGCAGCCGATGCAGCCGGTCAGCTCATGCTCGAGCCGTTCGATGGCTCGGCGCCTCTCCTCGAGGCGCCTCTTCCAGCGCCGGGAGGCGCGTTGCCAGTCTGAATGCGAGGGCGTGCTCGCCATCGGTACATCACCGAAAGCCTCTTTGACATCGGACAGCGGCATGCCGAGTCGTTTCGCGACGGAGATCAGGGAGACCCGGCGCAGCATGTGGCGGGGATAGCGGCGCTGGTTGCCGCCGGTGCGCACCGAGCCCACCAGGCCGAGCTCCTCGTAATAGCGCAGCGCCGACGGGGCGACTCCCGTGCGGTGGCTCATCTCCCCGATCGTCAGCAGATCATCGGGTTCATGGGCGGGATTCACTCTGACGCCCCCTCTCGTCGCTCTTCGGGCCGCATCGTCGTTCGCCGGGCCGCGCTCATCGCCGCGCGCCCTCTTGACCTCAAGTGCACTTGAGATCCTACGCTCCAGGGAGCATCGACTGGAAGGACCGCACACCGTGACCTATGTGATCGCTCTGCCCTGCGTGGACGTCAAGGATCGGGCCTGCGTGGACGAATGTCCCGTGGACTGCATCTACGAGGGCAATCGGATGCTCTACATCCAACCGGACGAGTGCGTGGACTGTGGTGCGTGCGAGCCCGTCTGCCCCGTCGAGGCGATCTTCTACGAGGACGACACCCCTGACCAGTGGGCCGAGTACTACAACGCCAATGTCGACTTCTTCGACGACCTCGGCGCACCCGGGGGTGCAGCCAAGCTGGGCGTGATCGACAAGGACCACCCGCTCGTCGCGGCCCTGCCTCCGCAGCCGAACCCGCTGGCCTGAGCATCGCGGCCCGGCGTCCCGCCCCACATCAGACCCGTGCATGACATGGATGTCACTTCCTGCGACACGCCCGTGACCTGCGCAGATCCCGGCGGCGGTGATCATAGGGTTCGTGCATGACCGCTGTTGACATTCATGTGAGGGCTGCTGCCGAGAGTTCCCTGAGCATCGGCGAGCTCTCCGCCCGCACCTCGGTCAGCGCGCGCTCGTTGCGCTATTACGAGGAGCAGGGCCTGCTCACCCCGCGCCGCACCGCCGCCGGGCACCGCCGCTTCGATGCCGAGGCGGTGGACCAGGTGCTGCTGGTGCAGCGACTGTTCGCCGCCGGGCTCTCGAGCGCGGAGATCCAGCCCGTGATGCCGGCACTGATCGGAGTCCAGGGGCAGGGCGTGGACTCGCTGGCATCCCTGCGTGCGCACCGGCAGCGGCTGGCGCAGGAGATCGACAGGCTGCGCGACACCGCGGAGATCCTCGATGAGGTCATCGAGGGGCACGAACTCGCCTGAACAGCACCGTCCCCCGGCTGGAGCAGACGATCGCAGAACCGTCCCGGCACCGGCTCCCTGAGGATCGCCCGCGCACGGGATGACGACCGGGATGTCGCAGGATGTAGAGATTCGTCGGCCGGTTCCGTCCCAGGGGTGCACGCGACCACAATGGGTCGCACCTCGAAGGAGAGAAACCATGGCCAAGTACCTGCTGCTGAAGCACTACCGCGGTGCCCCGAAGGGCGAGAACGACGTCCCCATGGACCGGTGGAGTCCGGACGAGGTCACCGCGCACGTGCAGTACATGAACGACCTCGCCGACCGGCTCACCGAGAGCGGTGAGTACGTCGACTCCCAGGCGCTCTCCCCCGGGGGCACCTGGGTGCGATTCGACGGCGAGGGAAAGCCGCCGGTCACCGACGGTCCGTTCGCGGAGACCAAGGACCTCATCGCCGGATGGATGATCATCGACGTCGACAGCTACGAGCGGGCCCTCGCGGTCGCCGGTGAACTCTCGGCGGCGCCGGGCAAGGACGGCGCACCGATCCACGAGTGGCTCGAGCTGCGCCCCTTCTACGGCGTGAACGCTCCGACGACCGGATGAGGACGATCGGATGAATGAGGAGCTGCTGCGGGAGCTGGTCCCCGCAGTGATCGGGATCCTCCGCCGCCGCGGCGCCGAGTTCGCGGCGGCGGAGGATGCCGTGCAGGAAGCGCTGATCGAGGCGCTCAGCTCCTGGGCGGAGAACCCACCTCGGGATCCGAAGGGCTGGCTGGTCACGGTGGCCTGGCGGAAGTTCCTGGATCAGGTCCGTGCGGAGCAGGCTCGACACCTCCGGGAGGAGCGCCTCGGATCCGATATCGACCCCGGCGTGGTCTCAGCCGCCGACGATTCCCTGCAGCTGCTCTTCCTCTGCGCTCACCCCGCCCTGACCCCGGCCTCCGCCGTCGCCCTCACGCTGCGAGCGGTGGGCGGGCTGACCACCCGCCAGATCGCTGAGGCGTATCTGGTGCCTGAGGCGACCATGGCCCAGCGCATCTCCCGTGCGAAGCGCACCCTGGCCGGGCAGCGACTGGATGCCCCCGGGGACGTCGCCACGGTGCTGCGGGTGCTCTACCTGATCTTCAACGAGGGATTCTCGGGGGACGTGGATCTCGTCGCCGAGGCGATCCGTCTGACCCGGCAGCTGCACGCCGCCATCACTCACCCGGAGGTCATGGGCCTGCTCGCGCTGATGCTGCTTCACCATGCGCGCCGCCCGGCCCGCTTCACGGCCGAAGGAGCCCTGGTCTCGCTCGCGGAGCAGGACCGTGCGCGCTGGGACACGACGCTGATCGCGGAGGGGGTGGTGATCCTGCAGTCCGCTCTCGGCCAGGACCGGCTCGGAGAGTTCCAGGTCCAGGCGGCGATCGCGGCATTGCATGCCGACACCGCCACCGTCGCGGAGACGGACTGGGTGCAGATCCTCGAGTGGTACGACGAGCTGGTGCGCCTGACGGGCAGCCCGATCGCCCGGCTCAACCGGGTGGTCGCCCTCGGGGAGGCCGACGGGCCGCGCGCCGGGCTGGCCGCTCTGGCCGAGCTGGACCCGACGCTGCCCCGCTACGCCGCCGTGGCGGCCCACCTGCACGAGGCCGACGGGGACCGAGCCGGCGCCGCCGCCCTGTTCGCCGACGCTGCGCGCTCCGCCGCCTCGACCGCCGAACGAGATCATCTGGTGCACCGAGCGGCACGCCTGAACTCGACCTGACCAGCACGTGCACACACCATCAACGGCTGCCCCGTCGAGCCGGCACCCTCGTGTGCCCCGTCGAGAGGATCCCCCGTCCACACACGTCGGGCCGGTCCCTTCGTCAGCCCCGTCGGGCGAGTCCGTGCTCGCGGCTGAAGCCGCTGCTCAGATCTGTGATCCGTACGGTGACGATGCCGGCGGTGTCCACCGTGTAGGTCTCCTCGATCTCCGGCCCGCCCTCGCGACGCTCGACCGTGACGGCGGCGAGCTCTGCCGCACCGAGCTCGCGCAGCGCCGGATCGAAGGGAAAGAGGACGTCCGCGAAGGGAACCAGATCGCCGCGCGGCTCCCCGGCGTCATCGAGCGCGGGATGCTCGACGTAGCGGAACCAGCCCAGGTTGTGCGCGGCCGTGTAGTGCCTGGTCACGCTGGTGCTGCCGGTCTGCGGCAGGGGTGCTTCCGGGGTGAGGACCTGGTCGAAGGTGACTCCCTCGCCGGAGTCCGCCTCGCGGAACACCCCGATGCCGCGCGAGAGCCGATCGGTGAGGGTGACATCGGCGTCAGGGTCCACGGCGATGGCCAACCCGATCGCGGTCGACGCAGCGGGATAGGGGGAACGATGGACCCGTCGGCCGAAGCGCTCCCGCAGCAGCCTGGCCACCAGCGGCAGCCCTGAGCCGCCGCCCACCAGGTAGATGCCGGCGATGCCGGAGTCCGTGTCGAGGGCGCCGACCAGCGGCGCCATCACCTCCAGGGTGCGCTCGACCAGGGGTGCCGCGGCGGCGTAGAAGTCGTCCACGGGGAGGATCACCGGGTCCTGCTCCGCGGAGATCTCGACCATCACCCGGCGGGTCTGCGGGGTGAGGCGCTCCTTGGCCTCCCGGCACTCCTCACGCAGCGCGGCATGCTGAGCCGCGGAGAGGTCCTCGTGACGGATCCCCGCCCGTTCGAGCGCGAGTTCCGCGAGGACCTCGTCGAAGTCGTCCCCGCCCAGGCGGTTCTCGCCCCGGCTGCCGAGCACCACGTGGCTCGCGCCGTCGGCCTCCACCAGGGAGCTGTCGAAGGTGCCGCCGCCCAGGTCGTAGACCGCGATGCGGGTGCGGCGCGAGGTCAGGGAGCGGCTCTGGTGGTGGGTGTACTCGAAGCCTGCGGCGGAGGGCTCGTTGATCATCGCGATCACGTCGATGCCCGCCCGCCGGAATGCTTCGAGGGTCATCACCCGCTGGGCGCTGTGGGCGTGGGCCGGCACGGAGACCGCCACCTCGCCCACCGGCACCGGCAGGGCGGTGCGCACCGCGGAGAGATAACCGGTGAGCAGGTCCAGCAGGGCGAACTCGCGCCCGCCGAGCTCGACCATGGTCCCGGGATGCGTGGTCGGGTCCCCGAGCAGCCGTTTGAAGGAGCGCAGGTGAGGCGCACCGGCTCGGGCGGCACGCTCGGCCTCGAAGCCGTGGACCAGGGCGTCTCCGTCGAGCGCTATGACCGAGGGGAAGTGGTCGTGCGGGTCCCCGTCGGGGTCCTGGAAGCTCAGCACCGGGTAGTTCCCTCGGTCGGCGCCTGCCGCAATGGTCCTGGTCGTGCCCACATCTATACCGATCCGCATGTCCTGAAGATACCCCCGGGGGGATCTCTGAGGGCGAGGGTTCCATGGGGCTCCACGGGGTGCCATGGGGTTCCACCCGCCCTCAGGGCCTCCCGCGCGCTCAGCGCAGGTGCTGCTCGTATGCGGCGGTGGTGAGGAAGGCCGGGAACTCCTCTCCGAGCACCGCGTCCTTCAGCAGCTCGGCCGCCTCGGGGATCCGGCTGCCCTCGGCGCTCGGGAGCGCCTCAGCGCCCGAGAGACCCTCGGCACCGCCGAGCTCCTCGGCGCAGCGGTCGATGAAGTACTCGATCCGCTCTTTGACGATCGGCATGCCCTCCTCGGTGAGCATCCCCTGGTTGATCCACTGCCACAGCTGAGAGCGGGAGATCTCGGCGGTCGCCGCGTCCTCCATCAGGTTGTCGATCGCCGCGGCGCCCTGGCCCCGCAGCCAGGAGTCGAGGTAGCGCAGCGCCACCTGGATGTTCTGGCGGATCCCGGCGGTGGTGATGCGGCCGCCCTCGACCCGCAGGTCCAGCAGGTCCGCGGCCGTGACCTGCACGTCCTCCCGCATGCGTGCGAGCTGGTGGGGTCGCTCCCCCAGCACCGCGTCGAACTCGGCGCGCGCCGCCGGGATCAGGTCGGGGTGCGCGACCCAGGTGCCGTCGAATCCGTCGGCCGCCTCCCGCGCCTTGTCCTCGGAGACCTTCGCGAAGGCGTTCGCGGTGACCGCAGGGTCCCGACGGTTCGGGATGAAGGCGCTCATCCCGCCGATCGCGTAGGCGCCGCGGCGGTGGCAGGTGCGCACCAGCAGTTCCGTGTAGGCCCGCATGAACGGGACAGTCATGGTCAGCTGCGAGCGGTCAGGCAGGACCTGGTTGCGGCCGCGATCGCGGAACTGCTTGATGATCGAGAACAGGTAGTCCCAGCGGCCCGCGTTCAGCCCCGCGCAGTGATCGCGCAGCTCATAGAGGATCTCGTCCATCTCGAAGGCTGCGGGGAGCGTCTCGATGAGCACCGTGGCGCGGATGGTGCCGTGCTCCAGGCCCAGGTGCTGCTCGGTGATGGTGAACACCTCGTCCCACAGCCGCGCCTCGAGATGGGACTCCAGCTTCGGCAGGTAGAGGTAGGGCCCGGTGCCGCGGGTGATCAGCTCGTGGGCGTTGTGGAAGAGGTACAGGCCCACGTCCACCAGCGAGGCGGAGGCTCGGCAGGAGCGGCCATCGGCCCGCTGATACCGCAGCTGCTGCTCGGGGAGGTGCCAGCCGCGGGGCCGGAACACGATGGTGGGGGTCTGCTCCCCCAGCCGGTACTCCTTGCCCTCGTCGCTCACGAAGTCGATCCCCCGACGGATCGCGTCATGCAGGTTCAGCTGCCCGGTGATGACGTTGTGCCAGGTGGGGCTCAACGCGTCCTCGCCGTCGGCGAGCCACACGTTCGCGCCGGAGTTCATCGCGTTGACGGTCATCTTCCGATCGGTGGGGCCCGTGATCTCGACCCTGCGGTCCGTCAGGCCCGGGCCGGCGCCGGCGACCTGCCAGGTCGGGTCGTCCCTGATTGCGGCGGTCTCGGGGCGGAAGTCGAACATCGCACCACCCGAGATCGCCTCGCGCCGCATGGCTCGCGAGGTGAGCAGCTGCGAGCGGCGGCTGGCGAAGCGGTCGTGCAGCTGGGCGAGGAAGCTCATCGCCTCCGGGGTGAGGATCTCGTCGAAGCGGTGCTCCATCGGTCCGAGCAGCTCGATCCGGCTCGGCTGGGGGGTAGCCGGGACGGTCTGCGGGGGCCGCGGGGAACGAGGGCCGGGCGGGGTGGGACGCTGCTGGGTGAGGGTCATGATCCTGCTCCTTCTGGGGAGGTCGTGCGGGGTGCCGACGGCGGGGCGCGGGCGCGGGTGCAGCCCGGTACGTGGGGGTGGGGTGCGGCGATCAGAACTGCGCCGTCTCGGTGGAGCCGACGAGCGCGAGGGTGCTGGAGGACGGGTTCAGGGCGGTGGCGACCCGGTCGAAGTAGCCGGTGCCCACCTCGGCCTGGTGGCGGTGGGCGGTGAAGCCGCGGTCCGCTGCCGCGAACTCGGCCTCCTGCAGCTCGACGTAGGCGCTCATCTGGCGTTCCTGGTAGCCGGCGGCCAGCTCGAACATGCCGTGGTTCAGCGAGTGGAAGCCGGCCAGGGTGATGAACTGGAAGGCGTAGCCCATGGCGGAGAGCTCGCGCTGGAAGGTGGCGATCTGGGCGTCGTCCAGGTGGCGCTTCCAGTTGAAGCTGGGCGAGCAGTTGTAGGCGAGCTTCTGCTCGGGGAAGTCGCGGTGGATCCGCTCGGCGAAGGTGCGGGCCAGCTCCAGATCCGGCTCGGAGGACTCCACCCACAGCAGGTCCGCGTACTCCGCATAGGCCAGGCCCCGTGCGATCACCGGCTCGATCCCGGGGCGGACCGCGTAGAACCCCTCCGCGGTGCGCTCCCCGGTGAGGAAGGGCTGATCCCGTTCGTCGATGTCGCTGGTAAGCAGGTTCGCGGCGAGGGCATCGGTGCGGGCGATGATCACCGTCGACGCGCCAGCGACGTCCGCGGCGAGGCGCGCGGCGCTGAGGGTGCGCACGTGCTGCGACGTGGGGACCAGGACCTTGCCACCCATGTGGCCGCACTTCTTCTCGCTGGCCAGCTGGTCCTCCCAGTGCACACCCGCGGCGCCGGCCTCGATCATCGAGAGCATCAGCTCGTAGGCGTTCAGCGGGCCGCCGAAGCCGGCCTCGGCGTCGGCGACGATCGGCGCCATCCACTCGCGGCTGGTCGTGCCGGTCTCCGCGTGCTCGATCTGAGCTGCGCGCTGCAGGGCGTTGTTGATGCGGCGCACCACGGCGGGCACCGAGTTGACGGGGTAGAGGGACTGGTCGGGGTAGGTCTTCCCGGAGAGGTTCGCATCGGCCGCGACCTGCCAGCCGGAGAGGTAGATGGCCTTCAGCCCGGCGCGGACCTGCTGGACGGCCTGGTTGCCGGTCAGAGCACCGAGGGCCCGCACCCACTGCTCCGGATCGGAGGTGTTCAACTCGATGAGGTCCCACAGGGTCTCCGCGCCGCGGCGGGCGAGGGTGCGCTCCTCGCGGACGGGCCCGGCGAGCGCGATGACGTCCTCGGCGGTGTGGTCGCGGCGCACGTTCCGCCAGCGGGGGTCGATCTCCCAATCGCGGGCGAGCTCCTCGGCGGTCATGGTCTGGTCTCCGGCACGGGGGGTGCCGGGCGCGGTAGGAGGGAGAGAGGTTGCGGGAGGGATGGGGGTGGTGGGAGGGATGGGCGTGGTCATCGTCGGCTCCTCGGGATCGATCGGGGTGTGCGGGGCGGTGGGTCCACCGTCGCTCTCGACGAACTTCATCGAGTAGTCACACTCTGCAGCCCACGTAAGCCCCCTAGAACCCCCCGATTCGAAGAACTTTCTCGATATTTCTGTCGATCAGAACTTTTCTATGGCACCGTGTGCGCATGGTGCACGACGAGGTTGCTCCCGGCCCGGCGACGACCCCTGCGACAGATGTCGAGGATGACTCCTTCGACCCGCTGCTGATCGGTCAGCGCATCCGTGCGCGCCGGCTGGAGCGTGGTCTCTCCCTCGCCCAGCTGGCGCAGCGGGTCGAGCGCGCCCCTTCCCAGCTGTCCGTGATCGAGAACGGCAGGCGGGAGCTGAAGCTCGGCGAGCTGCGAAGGATCGCCCGCGCGCTCGAAGTGGGCGTGGATGACCTGCTGGAGCCCGAGCCGCCGTCCCGTCGGGCGGCACTGGAGATCGCGCTGGAGAGAGCCCAGGCCGGCACCCTCTACCAGAGCCTCCCACTGCCCGAGCTGCCGGTGCGCAAGTCTCTCTCCGATGCGGCGATCGAGACGATCCTGGCCCTGCACGAGGAGCTGCGGCGCCTGCACGAAGAGCGGGCCGCGACCCCGGAGGAGGCGCGGCGGGTGAACGGACAGCTCCGCCAGGAGCAGTCCGAGGGCGGGAACTACTATCCCGAGCTCGAGGAGGCGGCCCGGGAGCTGCTGGAGCAGATCGGGCATCGAGGCGGGCCGCTGTCCCAGTCGAAGGTGTCACTGCTGGCCGCGAAGCTCGGCTTCTCCCTGCACTCGGTGCCCGACCTGCCGCATTCGACCAGGTCGATCACGGATTCGGAGCATATGCGGATCTACCTGCCGCTGGGCAGGGCAACCTCGGATCCTCGCACCACGGTGCTGCAGGCGATCGCCGCCCATGTGCTGCAGAAGGGCGAGCCCGCGGACTACGGGGACCTCCTGCGTCAGCGCGTGGAGACGAACTACCTGGCCTGCGCGCTGCTGCTGCCCGAGGCGGGGGCACTGGACTTCCTGCACCGGGCGAAGGCGGAACGGGAGCTGTCGGTCGAGGATCTGCGGGACGAGTTCGCTGTCAGCTACGAGATGGCTGCGCACCGCTTCACGAACCTGGCCACCCATCACCTGGGCATCCCCGTGCATTTCCTGAAAGTCCACTCCTCCGGCACGATCCTCAAGGCCTACCAGAACGACGAGGTCCGCTTCCCCACCGATGCGCTCGGCGCGGTGGAGGGGCAGCGGGTGTGCCGCTGGTGGAGCGCGCGGCGGGTGTTCCGCAGCGAGGACCGGATGGGGCAGTACTGCCAGTACACCGACAAGCCGGGTGGCACCTATTGGTGCACCTCGCACATCGAATCCGGTCCGGGTGGGGAGTTCTCGATCTCGGTGGGCACCGCCTACCAGCACACGAAGTGGTTCCGGGGCCGGGAGACGACGGTGCGCCACTCCTCCTCCTGTCCCGATCCGGTCTGCTGCCGAGAGCCGGATCCGACGCTCGTGGAGCGCTGGGAGGGGTCGGTGTGGCCGGTCGCGCGGCTGCACGCCTCGCTGCTGGCCGCGATGCCGACGGGCACCTTCACCGGGGTGGACCGGGTCTCGATGCTCGAGTTCCTCGAGCGGCACGCCCCGGTGGCCGACGGGAGCGCTCAGGGGCAGGAGGACTGAGCTGCACTCCGCTCAGGCCAGCACGAGCTCGATCCCCGGGTGAGACCCGAAGATCTCCAGCACCGTCTCGAAGTAGGTGGGGCCGCCCTCGGCGTCGAGCTGCTCGAGTCGGCGACGGAGGAGGTCCTGGTCATACCGCTGCGGGGTCGCGAGCTTCGTGAGCAGCTGCTCGCGGGTGGCGCGGAGACCGAGTGCGGCGGCGGACAGTTCGTGCTCCTCCCACACCACCCGGGCCGACTCGTGCCGGTGCAGGGCACCGTACCCGCCGTACAGCAGATCGTCGAGGGCATCGAGGCTCTCCCCCAGGCGCCAGTCCTCCCCCTGCATGAAGACGCGGTTCACCTCCTCGTAGAAGGAGGCGATGTCTTCGACCCGTCGGCCGTCGATGTGCAGAGTGATCATCGGGTCCCTCCTCGCAACTCGGTGCGGATCCGGGGCAGGGCGCCGGGATCTCCGGCGCATGACGCGCGGGCACCGGCATGCCCGTGCACCGGCATGCCTGGGCACCATCATGTCCGCGCACCATCATGACCGAGCCGGCCCGTGCGCCAACACCGCGAGCGATGCCGAGGGGCAGCATCTCGCCGCTACGAGCGGGCGACCCCCACGACCAGGAGGGTGGCGAGTGCGGCGTAGACCGTGCCGGCCGCGCCGTCGAGCGCCAGGCGCACCTTGCGGCGGCCCAGCACAGCATCCCGGAACAGTCCGGCAGCGCTGCCGATCGCGATGTCCGCGATGAGCCCCGTGGCCTGCAGCAGCAGGCCCAGCATGAGGATCTGGCCGAAG
Source organism: Brachybacterium sp. (assembly GCF_052095815.1). Taxonomy (NCBI): domain Bacteria; kingdom Bacillati; phylum Actinomycetota; class Actinomycetes; order Micrococcales; family Dermabacteraceae; genus Brachybacterium; species Brachybacterium sp. Next base: position 10,705 of record NZ_JBQDLF010000056.1, read on the forward strand.
GGGTGCTCATCCGCCGAGCCGAGGAACTGGGGCAGGAAGGCCACGAAGAAGAGCGCGACCTTGGGGTTGGTGAGGTTCACCAGGAAGCCGCGACGGAACACGTGGGGGACCGTCTGCGCGTCTGCCATCGCCGCCCCCGCGTTCCGCCAGGTGGTGACGGCGAGGAAGAGGAGATAGCCCGCGCCGGCGATCCGGATCGCATCGAGGGCCGACGGCAGCTGCGTCAGCGCCACCCCCAGCCCCGTCGCCGCGACGAGCACCCAGATGGTCATCGCCGAGGTGACACCGAAAGCTCCGCGCACCGCCGCTCTGCGGCCCTGATTGATCCCGGTCGCGACCAGGAAGGCCATATCCGGTCCGGGGGTCACCAGGATCACGAGCACCGCCACCAGGAAGGCAGGGAGGACGGACACATCGAGCACTTCGCTACCTCGAACTCTCAGCGGGAGGAACTCCCGGAACCACGCCCTCAACTGGGCCAAGAGAGACGGTAGAGCTCGGCGATGTGGCGGCGCAATCGCCGACTTGCGGGCAGAATGCGCGATGTTTCCGCACTCTGTCGGGTGGCGTTACGCTGATTGCGTGCTCGACGACCTGGACTACCGCCTCATCGCCCTTCTGCGCTCCAACAGCCGCACCCCGGTGGCGGTCCTGGCGCGGGAGCTGGGGATCAATCGCTCGACCGTCACCTCGCGGATCGACCGGCTCGTGGACACCGGCGTGATCGAGGGATTCACGATCCGGGTCAGCAGCGATCTCGAGCAGGACTCGGTCCAGGGCGTCATGCTCGTGTCCACCGAGACCCGGCGCAACCACGACATCGTCCACGAGATCCGCGGCTACCCGGAGATCGAGCTGCTCCACTCGACCACCGGGACCTGGGACCTCGTGATCCAGCTCCGCTGCCGCAACCTCTCCGAGTTCGATCTGGCGCTCGAGCGGATCCGGGCCATCCCCGGGGTCAACTCCACGCAGACAAGCCTGCTGTTCAGCTCGCTGCGGACCGCGTAGTCACGCGTCGGCACCGGAGGCCCCACCAGGGGGCGCGGTGCAATGCTCCGCGGTGTGGGGGCCTGCCCGGCCCGCGGCCCCCACGGGTCGGGCGCCGCTGCCACCACATCGCGTAGCCCCACAGGATCATCGCGACCAAGGTCGAGGCGATCAGGAAGAGCACGATCTGGTTGACGAGGCCGAACATCGTCCCCATGTGCAGGTCGATGCCCCAGCGCGTGAGCTTCGCGGCAAGATCCTGCTCGGCGAAGTCGGTCCGGTCAATGACCTCGAGAGTGGCGCCGTCGACAGCCACGGCGTCGACCTTCGTCGGGTAGCTGCGTTGGATCTCCTGCACCACCCAGGCCGAGTCGGCGTCGGCCGGGGGAAGGATCTCGACCAGGCCGGTGTCGACGTTGACGGCCTTGCCGGCAGCGAGAACGTCGTCGATCGCCGCCGGATCGGTGCGGTCCGTCGGCCCGGTCGTCGGCGCCTCGCCCGACACCGCGCCCGGCGCATCGCCCAACGCCCCGTCGGAGCCGTGACCGGGCTCCCCGGCCCCCTCGCCGTACATATCGTGCTCACCGTGCGCGTCCTGCTCGCCATCGGCCCCATCCCCGTCCCCGTGCTCGCCGTGCTCGGTGTGCGCCCCCTGCTCGCCCCCGGCTGCGGTTCCGTGGCCTTCATGCGCCCCCTGTCCGTCGGCCGCCACCTCCGTCCCAGCACCGGCAGCGGGCAGCTCGGAGCTGACGGCCTGGGTGGTGAATCCGAAGGCCTCCCTGATCGTGCCGATGTTCCCGCCGCCGTACTGCGACCAGGTGATCCCCGTGGCGGCGAGGAAGAGCGCGCCCAGCAGCACCCAGATGCCGGCCGAGGAGTGCAGGGAGAGGGTGCGTCGGTAGCCGCGCGCCCGCAGATCCGGTCGCACCAGGTCGCGCCTTCGCCGGGAGCGCCGAGCCCGCCGGATCCACAGCCCCAGCCCGGCCAGGGCGATCACTCCGAGCCAGGAGGCGGAGAGCTCACTGTAGAGCCGTCCCGCGTCCCCGAGGTGCAGGTTCCGGTGGAGCTGGTCGATCCAGCCGCGCAGCGGCAGGGCCCCGCTGGTGCCGTACACGGTGAGGTCACCGCGCACCTCGCCGGAGGCGGGTTCGAGGAAGATCGCCCGGGACTCGCCCTCGGCGAGCGCTTCGTCGACGAACATCACCCGGGTGGTGTCCCCGGGCTGCGGTGCCGGTCTCACGGCGGCGAGCTGTGCGTCCGGCCCGATGTAGGCCTGCGCCGCCTCCACCTGGTCTGCGAGCGGAAGCGGGGCGGCGTCGGCCGGGGCGGTGAGCGCCTCGGCGTGGACGACCTTCTCGAGCTGGGGGCTCACCGCGTAGAGAGCCCCGCTGGCGGCGGAGATCAGCAGGAACGGGCCCACCAGGATCGCGGCGTAGAAGTGCAGGCGCAGCAGCAGCGGACCGAGCCAGCCCTGCGAAGTGCGGGAGGCGGCCATGGTCTGTCCTCAGCTCTCGATGAGTCGTGCGGAGATCACGGTGTTGTCCAGGTGGTGCCCGTCCACGTCGAGGTCACCGCTGCAGGTGATCAGGCGCAGCTCCGACCCGTCCGTCTTCCCGTAGACGGCCACCGTGGGGAACTCGTCCTTCGGGTACCGAGCCGCGTCGTACACCTCGAAGGTCGCGACGGTGCCGTCCTCCCGGTCCACCTCGATGCGGTCCCCCGGCTGCAGGCCCCCGAGCTCGAAGAAGACCGAGGGTTCACCGCCCCAGGTCACGTGACCCTCGATGACGGCGGGCCCGGACTCCCCCGGGGTGGGAGAGCCGTCGAACCAGGCCGCGAGATCCGCCTGCTCCCCACGGGGGGCCAGCAGCTTCCCGTCCTCGCCGAGACCGATCGGGAAGACCCGCTCGTCGACGCCGATCGAATCGATGCGCAGGCCAGTCGGCTCGGACGCCGGGAGCGCAGCCGCGGCGGCCGTCTCCGGTGCCGCGGTGGCCGGCTGCTGCGAAGGCTCGGCGGTCTCGGCGCGGTGAGCGGCCGACGACTCGTCACCTCCGGCGTCCGACGGCTCCGCGCCGCCGCCGTCCGAACCTGCGCCGTCCGAACCTGTGCCGTCCGCACTCGCACCGGTCGTGCGCAGCGCGGGCTCCGGCGGGGCGCCGACCTGACTGGTCAGCGCGAACACCAGGAGCGCCGCACCCAGCAGGGCGAGGGCCGCCAGAACGACGGCCGCCGTGCGACGGCCGCCGTTCTGTCGGGATTCTCCGTGAGAGGTCATCTCACTTCTGGGTCTGACGACGACGCAGTGCGAAGGCACCGGCGGCCGCTGCGGTCAGCAGCCCACCACCGGCGAGCATCGCACCGGACTGCTCGATCCCGGCAGTGGTGCCGTCACCGGTCTCGGCACCACCCTCGGGCCACTGCTCCATCTGGGCAACGTCGAGCGTTCCGCAGGCGGCCGGATCGGTGGCCTCGGAGGGCAGGTTCGGGTCGAGGTCGGAGACGACATCGCCGTCGTACGCCCCGCTGCCGTTGTGGTCGACGCCGTGGACGACGATCACGCCGTCGCCGGCGGCGATATCCGCGGCGACCTCGTCGCTGACCTCGATGGTCCGCTCATACGCATCGTCGCCCACCGGGAACCGGTCCACGGCCAGGCCGCTGTCCGGGCTGGTGTCGCCCTCGGTGGTCAGCGAGGTGACGATGTGTCCATAGTCGTCGTGGGCGTCGGAGACCTGGATGGCCCCGTTCTCGCCGCTTCCCTCCATGTTCGGATCGGGGCACTGGTTCTTGCCGCCGACGTGGATGTGCTGGGCATGCGGGGACCCGGCCAGCAGGCCCGTGTTCTCCAGGTTCACGGTGACTTCATTGCCCTCGACCGTGACCCAGGCGGTGCCGGAGGCTCCGGAGTCGTTCAGCTCGGTGAGGTGGGCCTCGAGGGTGGTGGATCCGTGTCCGCCGTCATGCCCCTCGGCCAGGGCGGCACCGGAGGCCCCGAACATGCCGAGCACGGCCGTGGCCGCGAACAGGGGGAGCAGTCGCTTCGTCGTCGTGCGCATCATGACTCCTTCGTCGGACGCCGGACGACCATGCAGCCGTCGTGGGCGGCGTTCCATCACGTGGTTCGGAACCCAGGGCGGATCGGATGGGAGGGAATTTCCCGGCGCGGCGGGGAGGGCTCGTGACCGGAGGCCCCGGGCGCAGAAGCCGCTGGTCACCGGCGCCGACCGCGTCGGCCCGACTGATCGGTCGAGAATCTCGACAGGCCCACCCGCGGAGGCCAGCATGGCAGGACCGGCAGTCCGCCCCTCGATGGAAGGAACCACCGATGACCGACCTCTCCGCCCTTGCCCTCACCTGCTCCCTCACGCCCTCCCCCGCGCCCTCGAGCAGCGATCGTCTCGCCCGACAGCTGCTGGACGAGCTCGAGCAGCACGGCGTGAGCACCTTCTCCGTGCGGGTCGTCGACCAAGACGTCAGGCCGGGCGTGGCGGTCGACATGGGCGCCGGAGACGCGTGGCCGGCCCTGTACGAGAAGGTGCTCGCGGCGGACATCCTGGTGCTGTCCAGCCCGATCTGGCTCGGGCACCCCAGCAGCATCGCCCAGCGCGTGCTGGAGCGACTGAACGGCGACTCGGAGACGGACGAGGGAGGTCGTCCCCGCGTCTTCGACAAGGTCGCTCTGATCGGCGTGGTCGGCAACGAGGACGGCGCGCACAAGGTGACCGCGGATCTCGGTCAGGGTCTGAACGACGTGGGCTTCACCCTGCCCGCGCAGGGCGCCACCTACTGGGTGGGCGAGGCGATGGGCTCGACGGACTACCAGGACCTCGAGAAGGTGCCCGAAGCGGTCGCGTCGACGACGGCCACAGCCGCCCGCAACGCCGCCCACCTGGCACGGCTGCTGCGCGGCACCCCGTACCCGGCGCTCGACTGAGGCCCGCCGGCTCCGTCACGGACGTACCCTGACCCGCATGCGCATACCCCGTACCCTCGCGATCGTCCTCGCCGGCGGTCAAGGCTCCCGAATGGGCGCCCTGACAGACGAGAGAGCCAAGCCCGCCCTGCGGATGGGTGGCTCCTACCGGCTGATCGACGTGGCACTGTCCAACCTCGCCAACAGCCACCTGTCGACCGTCTGGGTGATCGAGCAGTACCTCCCCCACTCCCTGAATGCGCATCTGGCAGCGGGCCGGCCCTGGGACCTGGATCGCAATCACGGTGGCCTGCGCACCCTGGCCCCGTTCGAGGGAGCTGAGGGTGAGGGCTTCGCGGCAGGGAACAGCGACACCCTGTGGCGGCAGAGGGCGCTGATCGCCGAGTTCGATCCCGAGCTGGTGGTGGTGCTCAGCGCCGATCACCTCTACACGATCAACCTGCTGGACGTGCTCGACACGCATGCGGCCGCCGGCGCGGACCTCACCATGGTCACCACCCGCCTCCCGCAGGACGCGTCCCGCCACGGGGTGGTGCGCGCCGCGGAGGACGGGGCCATCGAGCGGTTCTGGTACAAGCCGGAGAATCCACCGACCGACCTGGTCGCCACGGAGATCTTCTGCTTCGACGCCATGGCACTGCTCGACGCCCTCGAAACCCTGCCCGATGAGGTGGGTGAGCTGCAGGACTGGGGCGATGACCTGATCCCCCACTTCGTGGAGCACCGTCGCACCGTCGAGCACCGCCTCGAGGGCTACTGGCGGGACATCGGCACGCTCGCCTCGTACTGGGAGGCTCACATGCATCTGCTGGACGGGAACGGGGTCACGCTGGATGATCCCAACTGGCCGATCTTCTCCGCCCAGCCGCAGCTGCTGCCCTCCCGGGTGCGGGACGGCGCGCACGTGCGCGACGCGCTGCTCGCCCAGGGCAGCGACATCGCGGGCACGGTGGTTCACAGCGTGATCTGCCCGGGAGCGGTGATCGAGGCCGGCGCCGAGCTGGTGGACTGCGTGGTGCTCGACGGCGCGCGCATCGCCGCCGGTGCACGTCTGCACGGCTGCCTGGTGCAGGACGGGGCGCAGGTTCCGGCGGGAGCCCGGCTCGGGACCGAGGAGATGGTCACGCTCGTGGCGGCCGACGGCACGGCGGCGGAAGCGGTCTCGCGGGAGTGACGCCGGTCGTCACCCGCGTCACGCGCCCTGGGCCGGCCTCGGAAGTGCAGGACTCATCCGTGGAACCCTTCGCCAGGGCCGCCTCGTTCCACAGATGAGTCCCGTGCTCGCCCCGTCCTCGCCGGAAAAGGGCCTCTGCCGTCGGGGAGCGTCGCCGGGGAACTTCTCAGACCAGCTCGATGCGGGCGTCCTTGTCGTTCATGACGATCACCGGCGTGACGACGGGATATCCGGCGTTCTGGATCGCCGCGAGGTCCGCGCGCAGCAGCGGGGTGCCCGCGCTGACCCGCTCCCCGGAGGCCACGAGCGTCGTGAAGCCCTCGCCCTGCATCTTCACGGTGTCCAGGCCGACGTGGATCAGCACCTCGGTGCCGTCATCGAGGGTCAGGGCGACCGCGTGCCCGGTCGGGAACACGTGCGTCACTGTCCCGGCGGCCGGCGCGACCACCTCTCCGGAGGTGGGTTCGATCGCGACGCCAGGCCCCATGATCTCCTGTGCGAAGGTCGCATCCGGCACCTCCGACAGCGGGATGACGTTCCCGGCCAGGGGCTGGCGCAGACGGACCAGCGTGCTCGCCCGCACCGCGGTCACGGTGCCGCCGGCGCTCTCCACCGCAGCCGCGCCGTCCACGTCGCCGACAGCAGCGACGGCGGCGACGGGCTCGGCCTGACCGGTGATGATCCGCTCCATCGCGTCCTTCACGAACTGGACGCTGGTGCCGTAGATGACCTGGACCGACTGGCCGCCCGGCTTCATCGTCCCGGCAGCGCCGGCACGCTTCAGCGCAGCCTCGTCGACCTTGGAGGTATCGGCGATCTCCATCCGGAGCCGGGTCGCGCAGTTCTCCAGATCCACGATGTTGTCCTTGCCGCCCAGGGCTGCCAGGAACGCGGTTGCGGTGATCGCGTACTTGTCGCCGCCGATGGCGACCCCGCCCTGCTCGTCCTCGAGGAGATCCTCGTCGTCCTCACGGCCGGGGGTCTTGAGGTCGAAGCGCAGGATGATGGCGCGGAAGACGACGAAGTAGACCGCGAACCAGAACACGCCCATCACCGGGATCGCCCACGGGTTCTGGGCCATCGGGTTCACCCAGCCCAGCACGAGGTCGATGAAGCCGCCGGAGAACCCGAAGCCCATCCTCACCGGCAGCAGCGCGCTGATGCCCATGGAGATGCCCGTGAACACGGCGTGGACCAGGTAGAGGCCCGGCGCCAGGAACATGAAGGAGAACTCGAGCGGTTCGGTGACACCGACGAAGAAGGAGGCGATCGCACTGGAGAGCAGCACACCAGCTGCGACCTTGCGTCGCGCGGTCTTCGCGGTCACGTACATCGCCAGCGCCGCACCGGGCAGGCCGAGCATCATGATCGGGAAGAAGCCGGTCATGTACTGGCCGGTGACCCCGTAGGTCCCCTCGGCGTCCAGGAAGTTGCCCAGATCGTTGATCCCGGCGACATCGAACCAGAACACCGAGTTCAGTGCGTGGTGCAGGCCCAGCGGGATCAGCAGGCGGTTGAGGAAGCCGTAGATCCCGACGCCCACGGGACCGAGGGTCAGGATGAACTCACCGAAGCCCACGAGGCCCGAGTACACCAGCGGCCACACGAAGAACAGCACCAGGGCCAAGCCGAGGGAGACGCCGGCGGTGATGATCGCGACCGAGCGGCGGCCCGAGAAGAAGGACAGCGCGTCCGGAAGCTCGGTCTCCTTGAAGTGGTCGTACGCCCAGGCACCGATCAACCCGCAGAGCATGCCCACGAACACATTCTCGAGGTTGGAGAATGCGGGGTTGACCTGTGACTCCTCGATGCCCTTGAACAGGGCCACGTTCGCGGGGGCCAGCAGGGTCGTCACCATCAGCCACGACACCAGACCCGCCAGCGCGGAGGTGCCGTCGGGCTTGGTCGCCATGCCGATGGACACGCCGATCGCGAACAGCAGCGGCAGGTTGTCCAGCAGCGCGCCACCGGCAAGCTTGAGGAACACGCCCGCGAGATTGCCGTCATCGCCGGTCGCGGTCAGGATCCAGTAGCCGAGACCACTGAGGATCGCGGCGACCGGCAGCACGGCCACGGGCAGCATCAGCGATCTGCCCAGGCGTTGGAAGAACTTCATCGGAACCTCTCATGCCGACGGCTCACGCCCGGACGGCAGCGATGCAGAGCCGGGGAGCCGAGGAGTCGGCGTTCGGTGGTGGGGCGAGGACTGCGGGCACGGCCCCGCAGATCGCGACGGAACATATCATCTGGCCGACGGTGTTATGAAGGAATCCTTCACCCCTCGGCGGGATGTGTCCGGATCCTCACTCCCCGTCGGACGGTGTGCCCGGAGAGGCCGACGGTCCCAGCCGCGGCAGCTTCCACGGGGACACCGCCTCGTCCATCCGGTGCATGACCGCGACCTCCGCCTGATGATCGGCGGTGCGCAGCACGGTGACCAGGACGTCGACCACCAGGAGCTGGGCGATCCGGTCCGAGGTGCCGCCCGAGCGCAGCCCCGCCTCGTAGGCGGATGTCCGCAGCACATGGGTGGCGGCGCGCGCCAGTCGGGATTCCGGATCGGAGGTCACCGCGATGACGGGAGTGGCATGGGACCGGCCGACCTCGGCGAGCGAGACGGAGTCCTGGGTATACCCGGTGGTGCTGATGATGACGAGACCGCAGCGTCCCCGGTACCTCGCCAGCAGTGCGGCCGCCAGGTGGCGGTCGGAGGTCGCGGTCGCGCTGACGTCCGCCATCACCAGCTTGGTCGCGAGGTCCTCGGCCACCGGGGCGGACGATGCGAGCGCGTAGACGATCGCGGTACGCGTCTCCCGCAGGATCTCGCACACCGCGCTGATCTCGTCGGGGTCCAGCCCTTCGGCCGTCAGCAGGATCGCGTCCCGGTGGGAGCGGGCGACGACGTCGATGATGGCCCTCGGACCCGCACTCTCATCGATCGTGGCGACGTTCACCGAGGGACGGTCCGCCACACGCGAGAGTGACACGGCGAGACCGGACTTCAGCGCGGGGTACCCGGACAGCCCCACCCGCTCGCACAGACGCGACACGGCGGCTTCCGAGGTCTCGGCGGCATGCGCGAGCTGCGAGGTGGACATGCCCACCACCGCGGAGGGGTACTCCAGGACGTAGTCCGTCACGCGCATGAGCGCGGGGGGCAGCGAGCTCCTCCTCGCACGCAGCAGTGCGAGCACGTCGGAGGGCGGAAGCATCCGCTCAGAGTACCGGGCCGGCGACGGACCCCCGGACAGCAACGACCCCCAGCTGATATCTCAGCTGGGGGTCGTCTATGGGTGGACCCGGGTGGACTCAAACCGAACACATGGCAGCGGTTCGAACGGCTCAGTTCCGCGTGGGATCAGGCGAAACTCGGCGTCGGCGACGAGTCGGTAGGTGCCGCCGCCGACGCACCGGGCGTCGTCGCGAACCCTAGGAGACGAGCTAGAACACCCCTGGCGGACAGCCAAGTAGACGCTATCCGAACTGCCCGAGCAGACGGCGAGAGCGTGGTGTCCATCTGCCGGCGGTTCGATGTGCATCGGATGACGGTATGGACGCACACAAAGGACCTGCTCTGACCGTCCCCGCGAGGACCGCACGCCGTCGCCGAGGACTCGGGCTCCGCAATCTCCGACTGGAGTGCCAGCCAGGCCGGGAAACGGACACACGGGTCGCCCAAATCGCAAGTGGCGCAGACGCGACGGAGTGCGTCGCTTGTCGGCGCCGGCGTCCTCGAAGAGCTGGTCGCCGAAGCTCGCGGACACGCCTCTACGCGCGCGTTGCAGCCCGGTTCCGGGCGAGTGTTCCTACTGCGAGAATCAGTCCGCCGCAGGCAGCGATGACAATCCAGCCGGGGAGACTCGCGGCGGCGAACCGGTCGGGCGACACGCCTGCGACGAGGGGTCCGGCGAGGGCGATACCGATCGCGGTGCCCAGTTGCCGGGCGGTGGAGGCGGTTCCTCCGGCGACTCCGGCGCGTTCGGGCGGCAGGCCGCTGACGGCGGTGTTCGTGATCGGGGCGTTCGCGAACCCGACCCCGGTGCCGATCAACAGATATGCCACGAGCAGCACGGGCAGGTTCATCCCGCCAGTGAGGATGAGCAGGCAAAGCCCGCCGGCCAGGATGAGCGTCCCGGCTAGTAGCAGCGGGAGGCGGGGGCCGATCCGGCCGACCAGGAACCCAGACACGGGTGCGAAGACAGTCGCCCCGAGCGCCATCGGCAGAGTCGCGGCTCCTGCCACGACGGGTGCCCATCCCTGCGAGTCTTGGAGGAACAGGGTGGTCATCAGCAGGGTCATGCTGAACGCGACGAACACCGCGACGGCCCCGAGGATCGCCCCGGTG
>NZ_JBQDLF010000057.1:0-20681 GCF_052095815.1 Brachybacterium sp.
AGAACGACGGTACCAGAAACCGCTGTGTTGCCAATTACACCATACCCCATGGTGAGAAGTACTTTCTGCAGTCATTTCCGTTCTGTTCCCCGGTGGTTTCCGTGGAATTTCCGAACTGTTCTGCATGCCGTACCGAGGTAAGACTCTACCGGGTTCTCGGGCGGAGCACAAAGCGAGAAGGCCCCTGGACGCTGTGAGGCTCGGCACCCTGCCCCACAGCGTCCCCGGACTCAGCCCTCTGCAGCCAATCGGCCCTCTGCAGTCAATCGGCTGTGCAGCGAGCGCAGCCGGGCGAGGCTCGAGGGCTTGCCCAGCAGCTCCATCGACTCGAACAGGGGCGGAGAGATCCTGCGCCCGGAGATCGCGCTGCGCAGCGGCCCGAAGGCCAGGCGGGGCTTGACCCCCATGTCGTCGACGATCGCCCCGCGCAGTGCGGGCTCGAGTGCCTCAGCGGTGAAGGCGCCCTCGTCGATCGCCTCGACCTCACGGATCGCGCGCTCGAGCACTGCTGCGGGGTCATCGCCGAGCTTCTTCAGCGCATCGTCCTGGACCACGAGGTCCTCGTCGGCGGTGAACAGGAAGCCCATCAGCTCCGGCGCCTCGCCGAGAAGGTTCATCCGGGTCTGGACCAGCGGGACGGCCGCGGCGACCAGGGCGCGCTGCTGCTCGGTCACGTCCTCGCCCAGCACCCCGCCGGCCTGGAGGTACGGCAGCAGGCGCTCGGCGAGATCCGCCTCGGGCAGCAGACGGATGTGGTCCGCATTGATGGCGGTGGCCTTCTTGAGGTCGACGCGAGCCGGGTTGGGGTTCACGGCGGAGGCGTCGAAGCGCTCGACCAGCTGCGCACGGCTGAAGATGTCCTCGTCGGCGCTGTAGCCCCAGCCCAGCAGGGACAGGTAGTTCACCATGCCCTCCGGGATGAAGCCCTGCTTCCGATAGAGGAAGAGATCCGCCTGCGGATCGCGCTTGGAGAGCTTCTTGTTGCCCTCCCCCATCACGTAGGGCAGGTGCCCGAACTCGGGGATCCGCTCCGCGACGCCGATCTCGATCAGTGCCCGGTACAGCGCGATCTGGCGGGGAGTGGAGGAGAGGATGTCCTCGCCGCGCAGCACATGGGTGATCCGCATCAGCGCATCATCGATCGGGTTGACCAGCGTGTAGAGCGGCTTCCCGTTGGCGCGCACGACCACGAAGTCGGGAGTGGTGCCGGCCTTGAAGGTGATCTCGCCGCGCACCATGTCGGTGAAGGTGATGTCCTCCGCGGGCATCCGCAGGCGCCAGGTGGGCTCGCGACCCTCCGCGCGGAAGCCAGCTTTCTGCTCGTCGGTGAGGTCGCGGTCGTAGCCGTCGTACCCCAGCTGCGGATCCCGGCCCGCCGCCTTGTGGCGCTCCACGATCTCCTCCGCGGTGGAGAAGGACTCATAGATGTGTCCGGACGCCTTCAGCTTCTCGATGACGTCCTGGTAGATCTCTCCTCGCTGCGACTGACGATAGGGGCCGTCCGGCCCGCCCACCTCGACGCCCTCGTCCCAGTCGATGCCGAGCCAGCGCATCGCGTCGAGCAGCTGGTGGTAGGACTCCTCGCTGTCACGCGCGGCGTCGGTGTCCTCGATGCGGAAGATCAGCTTCCCGCCGTGATGGCGGGCATGGGCCCAGTTGAACAGGGCGGTGCGCACCATCCCCACATGAGGGGTGCCCGTGGGGCTGGGGCAGAAACGGACGCGGACCTCGTCGGCAGCGCCGGTCGGGGTCGAGGTCGGGGCGGGGGCGGTGGTCACGCGGGGTGCTCCTGAGGAGTTGTCGAGGATGAGGGGCGAGGCCGTGCTGCTCAACGGCGCACGATCGGATTGGTCAAGGTGCCGATGCCCTCGATGGTGATGTCGACCGAGACGCCGGCGGGGACGCTCCGCACACCGGCGGGTGTACCGGTCAGGACGAGATCGCCGGGCAGCAGGGTGACCACGGAGGAGATCTCCGCGATCAGCTCAGCGACGGAGCGGACCATGTCCGCAGTACTGCCCTGCTGTGCGATCTCGCCGTCGACGGCGCTGGAGATGGCGAGCCCCGCACCGGCTGCGGGATCCAGGTCGGTCTCGATCCACGGCCCGATGGGGCACGAGGTGTCGAAGGCCTTGGCCCGGAACCACTGATCCTCCTCCCGCTGCGCATCGCGTGCGGTGAGGTCATTGGCGCAGGTGTATCCGAGCACATGGTCGGCGACCTGCTCGGGGGTGAGGTTCTTGGCCATCCGCTTGATGACCACGGCGAGCTCGGCCTCGAGGCTCACCTCCTGGCTGTAGGAGGGCAGCACCACGGGATCGCCGGGGCCGACGACTGCGGTGTTGGGCTTGAGGAAGTAGAGCGCCTGCTCCGGCACCTCGTTGCCCATCTCTGCGGCGTGCGCCGCGTAGTTGCGGCCGACGCACACCACCTTCGAGCGAGGGATGACGGGGGCCAGCAGGCGCACGTCCTCGAGCGGCACGACGGTGCCGGTGGGTCGGATCTCTGTGTACAGGGGGTCACCGGTGATCCCATAGACCATGTCCCGGCCATCCTTCTCCTGGACGATGCCGTACATGGGGTCTTCACCGGTGGTGAATCGGGCGATACGCATGCCCGCCAGTCTAGAGCGTCACTCGTCGGCCCCTTCAGCGACCTCGGCGCCGGCGATCTCGGCACCAGATCTCGGCATCAGATATCTCGGCATCAGATCTCGCCGCGTCCTCCTCGACGGAGGTGATGGCGATCATGGCCCGGGTGGTCTCGCCGGCGCCGAGCGTGCAGGTCATCCCCACGCTGTCCGGCGGTCCAGGTCTCGACGCCCTTTCCAGCACGTACTACGCTATACTTGAATCATCAACGACTCTTGGCGCAGGTGCCTGCGTCGCAGAATGGAGCTCCTCCGTGACTGACCCGACCACGACCGCATCCGACCTCCCACGGCTGACCTTCGGCCTGGACACCTTCGGCGACGTCACCGTCGACGCACACGGGGCCCCGGTGCCGGCCTCGCAGGTGATCCGTGACGTGATCGCGCAGGGCGAGCTCGCGGACAGCGTGGGCATCGATCACTTCTCGGTCGGCGAGCATCACCGTCCCGACTTCGCCATCAGCGCGCCCGACATGGTGCTCGCCGCCCTCGCCACCCGGACCGAGCGGATCACCCTCGGCACCGCCGTGATCGTGCTCAGCTCCGACGACCCGCTGCGCGTGGTCGAGCGGTTCTCGACTCTGGATGCGCTGTCGCAGGGCCGCGCGGAGCTGACGGTGGGGCGTGGTTCGTTCACGGAGTCGTTCCCGCTGTTCGGGTTCGCGCTGCAGGACTACGAGACGCTCTTCGAGGAGAAGCTGGATCTGCTCTCCGCCGCGATCACCGGGGAGCCGATCACCTGGTCCGGCACCACCCGTGCCCCGCTGAAGGCGCAGTCTCTCTATCCGCCGCTCGAGCGCGCGCTGCCCACCTGGGTCGCCGTGGGCGGCAGCCCGAACTCGGTGGTGCGGGCGGCCCGCCACCGCCTGCCCCTGATGCTCGCGATCATCGGCGGCGCCGCCGACCGCTTCGCCCCGTACGTCCGGCTGTTCCACGAGGCGAACGAGAAGCTGGGCAACGGCCGACTCCCCGTCGGGGTCCACTCCCCCGGCCACATCGCCGCCGACGACGCGACCGCGCGGGAGCAGCTGGCCCCGCACTGGATCCACAACCGCAACGAGATCGGGCGGGAGCGTGGCTGGGGTCCCTCGGGCATCGCCGAGTTCGATGCCGAGATGCAGCATGGGGCGCTGTACGTCGGTTCTCCGGAGACGGTGGCGCACAGGATCGCGACGACGATCCGCACCCTCGGCGTGGACCGCTTCGATCTGAAGTACGCGAGCGGGCCGATGCCGCACGAGCAGCTGATGGAGTCGATCCGGCTGTACGGCACCGAGGTCATCCCGCGCGTGCGCGAGCTGCTCGCGGCGCGGCCCGACACCGAAATGGACTCGCCCTTCGACGAGGCGTGATGAGGGCTCACGTCACCGCGGTGCCTCCCGCAGCAGGAACGAGCGGATCCTCAGCTCCGTCTCCTCGCTGCTGATCCCGTCCAGGACGTCACGGCACCAGCGGATGAGCGAAGCGCTGGCTCCAGGGCGGGTTCTCTGGTCCGTGAGGAAGCGTGCCGGAGCGGCCACCGTAGGCTGACCCCATGAACGATCGGGAGATCACCACGAACGAGAGCACCGGCACCTCGCGCGAGCGCCGCATCGCGACCGCGGCCGCCGCTCTGGCCCGGCACGCGGACCCCGGGCCCACCGCTCTGGGCAGCCTGACCGACGAGCAGCTCGTGGTGCTCCACGGGACGAGCGAGGCCCCCGCACTGCTCACGCCGTGGCTCGACCGCTCGACGGCTACGGACGCGCAGCGCGAACTGCTGCTGTCCTCGGCGGCGCGCGGACAGCTCGCCGCGGGTGCCATCGCGCCTGAGGGCACTCTGGCGAAGGTTGAGGGGCGCGAACCCGTCGGCGACCCGGAAGACCTCCTCCCGACCGCGCTGCCGGCCGGGATCGTGGGGCGCCGCGTGTATTCCAGTCGGCGTGTCACGGCGACTGACCTCGACGATCCTGCGCGCGGCGCGATCCAGGCCTTCGCCGATCTCGACGGCACCGTGATGCAGGAGCAGATCTCCGCCAACGGGATCCACCACTTCACCATGAGCAGCGTCGACAGCGCGGCGCGGGTCCAGGTCCTCTGGCTGCTGGGCGCCCCCGATCCCGAGAGCGCCCCGACCGAGGAGCAGGCCGCGGAGGTCCGCTCCGGGACGCTCGAGGAGCTCACGGCTGATCCGGAGATCGGTGTCCTCCTCTCCTCCGCCACCCGACGGGTACGGATCCTCGCCGAGGATCGCGCCGAGGGCGTCGAGCAGGTGCTCTGGGTGCTCCACGACGGAGAATCCACCGTCGCGCTCCAGCCCTCGGAACATGGCACCGGAGCGCCCTCCCTCGAGGCCTCCGTGCTCGAGGCCGTGCGCGTGGGTCCGGACGGACTGCGCGCTCAGCTCGCGGAGTTCATGACCGCCGGCTGAGGGCCGGGTTCAGCCGAAGACCAGGTCGCCGACGCCCTCGACGATGCGCTGGGGACCGTCGATGATCGGGTCGAGGATCGGGACAGCGTCCCGGATCCCCTCGCTGCTGTCCTGGAAGAGGTCCTGGGCACCGTCGAGCACGGTGTCCGTCCCCTCGCGCAGCCCGCTCCATCCCGTGAGCATCTCGACCACGTCCCCGGGCGCCTCCAGCAGCGCACGCGAGGGCGACCCCCCGCCGACCGAATCCGGGTTGTGCGCGGTCGCGACCGTCAGGCCGTTCCACGCGATGTCCAGGGCACCGGTCGCGATGCCTCCGATGCCACCGATGAGCTTCGTCACGGGGTGGGGGATCATGCCGACCGTCGTGAACGCCAGGTCCAGGCCGTTGATGTTGTAGGTGATGGCCGCATCGAGCACACCGAACAGGTCCCCGTCCTGGAAGGCCTGCAACCCGTCATAGACCGCGATGCCCATCGTGGATGCATCGCCGACGATGTTGAGGACGTCCCCCCAGGTGCCGACGTCGAACATTCCGACGACGTCGATGGCCGAGGTGACCCCGGCGAAGATGTCGAGCCCCAGCAGACCGTCCTCGCCGAGGAGATCGCCCCAGAAGCCATCGCTCTGGAGCGGCTCGTAGTCCTCGAGCCACTGGGTGATGGTGTCCCAGAGCGAGCCGCCGCCGTCCCCGTCGCTCGCCGCGTCCTGCTCCTCCGCCTCGCGCCGGAGCCCCTCGAGGCGGCGCCGCAGATCCTCGAGCGCCTCCTCGATGCGTTCGAGCACCCGGGACTCGAAGTCCTCGCGGAAGCGCTCGGCGTCCGGCCCGATCCAGGTCGCCGTGCGCACCGCGATGCCGAGTCGCAGGGAGAGCCCATCGAGCTGGCGCGCGCGGGTGTCGGTCAGCTCGGCCTGTGCGCGCAGCGCCTCGGTGTCAGCCCCCAGGAATGTCATCGGTCCCCACCTCGTCCTCGCGTCGTCGTCTCTGCTCGAAGAGTAGACAGCGGCCTGCGTCCGCGCGATGGGGAGCACTCCCCATCACCGCGCTCTCCCGGAGCGGTGCGGCATCATGGGGACGTGCCATCGACTCATTCCGGCAGCCCGGTCATCCTCTTCCGCGCCCCCACCCGTCCCTGGGCACTCGTCGTCGCCACCGCACTCTCCGTGGTGGTGCTGCTGCCCCTGGCCATCCTGCTCGCCGTGCTGGGCGTGGTCGCCGACTCCGCCTCCGGCATCGTGCTCGGACTGGTCGCGGGCGTCCTCGTCCTGCTTCTCGGCTGCCTGCTGGTGGTCTCCGCACGCCAGCGCTTCACCGTGACGACGGCGGGGATCGATGTCGCCTCGTATCTCCGTACCCGCCACCTCCCCTGGTCGAGCATCCGACTGGTGCGCGTGGGACCGCCGACGGTCTTCTCGCCGCGGGCCACCGAGCTCGTCCTCGCCGACGGCTCGACGGTGCGGCCCTTCGCCACCTCGATGAACTTCGCCCTGTGGCGCGGAGAGACCCCGCTCTCCCACGGCGCCGACGGAACCGCACCCACCCGCTGCACCCTCGCCGCGATCGACGCGCACCGCCGCTACCTGGCCGGGGAGTTCGGGCGGTGAGAGTGCTCTCCGTCGTCGAGGCGCGGCAGCAGCCGCAGCCTGCGGCGCGGCCGGTATCCTGCGGATTGGTGCCGAGCGGCACCGCCCGAGCCGGAGGCCACCAGGATGATCAGTCCACCCCGCCCAGCAGATGACGGCACGCCGCTGTATGTCGCGCCGACCCGGGGATACCGCTGGCTGATGCTCGTGCTCCTGGGCGTGCTGGCGGTGCTCGCACTGGTGGTCCTCGCCCTCGCAATCTTCATCGCCTGGCAGATTGCTGCGAAGCTCTCGACCGCCGCAGCGGTGGTGATCCTGGTGGTGTTCGGGTTCCTGATCGTGCTGCTGCTGGCGCTGATTATGGTCAACGCGGTGCTGCAGTCCTCGATGGTGTTCGCCGTGACCACGCAGGGCCTCACCTTCGCCCCTCCCTACCGCAGGGCACGGTTCGTGCCCTGGGCGCAGGTGGCGGCGATCGAGCCCTCTCGCGGGATGTTGATGCGAGGCGCGGTCGCGGTGGTGCTCGAGGACGGCGCTCGCCTGACCGCTTCCCTCACGAACGCCTCCGCCGGCTACGCGCATCCTCCGGCCCCGTCCCATCTGAGCCCCGACAACGGTGCCCCGGCGCCGTTGCGCGCGGCGCTCGACGGGCTCGCCCGGTATCGGCGTGGCGAGTTCGCCGAGCCGCGGCTCAGGCCTCCGGGTCCTCCAGCAGCATCGAACGGATTCGCAGCTCGGCCTCCTGCCGGCTGATGCCCTCCTGTTCCTCCCGCACCAGAGAGTGCCCGGAGAACTCCTCCGGCACGATCAGGGGCGGCATCCGGCCGGGGACGATCACCCGGACAGGAACGGACAGCGATTCCTCGCACCCCGGCAGCTCGCTGGCGAGCGTGCCCAGGTAGCTCCCGCGGAATTGCGGTTGCTCCCAGTGCTCGACGACGTCGAGATAGTCGTTCTCGCTCACCTGGATCCACGGCATGAAGACCAGCATCGCCGCCTCCCCGCGGACCGGGAGGGACAGATATCCCGTGAGGTAGCAGTCGATCGAGCCGCCGTTCTCGATCAGGCACAGCTCATCGGTGGACCGGGCGCGCATCAGCTGCTCCCGGGGGCTCAGGCGCAGGTATGCCTCCGGGCGCGTGAACTCAATCAGCGGCCAGGGGTTCGCCACAGTGCCGTCGGCCCCCTCGTGGCGGTGACCGCAGCCGGCGCAGTCATAGTCGATACCTGGCATCTCGGACGCTCCTTCTCCTGCGACGCCCTGCCGCGGGATGGGCACCACCGTAGGAATCCTCGATGCCTCGAGGCCATGGCGATCGCCTCGCTGTGGACGGGGGTCCGCTGGGGAGGAACCGTGGGGTGCTCGTAGGATGGATCGGTCATCGACCCACCCGCTCCCGGAGGCCCCGTGAACTTCCCGCCCCTCGCCGCCCCGGCGCACACGCTGTCGGCCGAGGACGCCGCGGCGGCCCGCCGCGCGCACGAGGACCGGGCCGACGCGCTGACCGCAGCCCATCGCGCACGGCGCCTCCGCGGCGAGAAGCACGCGGTCGAGGACTTCCTGTTCACCTACTACCCGTTCTCCCCCGCCAGGCTGAGGCGCTGGCACCCGGGATGGGAGGTCGCCTACGACGCGGCAGCGGACCTCGGGGCCGACGGCGAGCCCGCGATCGCAGACGTGGACGAGGCAGGACGCCGCTCCTGGTACGTCGACGGCCCCGGGCAGGTTCCAATGCGCCGCGCCGATGCCACGCGATACCTCGCCGAGCGCGGTGACGCACTCGGCTTCATGACGCGGCTGCTCTCGGCGTCCTCGCTCACGCGGCGGCGGCCGGAGTTCGGCTGCTTCGGCCTGCACGAGTGGGCGATGGTGCACCGCGTGCCCGAGGGCGAGCAGCGTCATGAGAATCTTCCGCTGCGGCTCTCTCCGGCGGAGACCGACGCGGTCGTCGAGCGGGAGAACCTGGTGTGCTCCCATATCGATGCCTTCCGCTTCTTCACCCCGTCGGCAGCGCCGCGCAACTCCCTGGAGCCCACTCGCGCCTCCCAGGTCCAGAACGACAACCCGGCCTGTCTCCATGTCGGGATGGACCTCTACAAGTGGGCGATGAAGCTCACCCCGCTGGTGCCGTCGGCTCTCGTGCTGGACTGCTTCGAGCACGCGCGCGAGACCCGGGTGCTGGACATGGAGGCGAGCCCGTACGACGTGCGTCCGCTGGGCTATGGGGTGGTCGCGATCGAGACGCCCGCAGGGAAGGGCGAGTACGTGCGGCGACAGCGTGCGCTGGCCGCACGGGCCGATTCCCTGCGAGAGCGGCTGCTGGCCGTGGTCTTCCCGCTGGCCGAGGCCATTGCGGTCTGAGAGGCACCGCGCGACGGACCGCTATCTCCGCGGAGAGTTCGGCGGTGTCCGAGCGCCCTGGCAGACTGGGACCATGCCCCTCCTGATGCCGTTCCTGCCCGACAGCTCCGCCGACGCCGGACAGGACGCGATCGTCGACGGGTTCATCGCGGCCCAGGAGTCCGTGGGCCGCACCCTGTACCCGCATCAGGAGGAGTCGCTGCTGGCGATCGCCGCCGGTGATCATGTCATCGCCGCGACGCCGACCGGCTCCGGCAAGACCACGATCGCGTACGCCGCGATCTTCGCCGCCATGGCCCGCGGGGAGAAGTCGTACTACACCGCCCCGATCAAGGCACTGGTGAGCGAGAAGTTCTTCGACCTGGTCGCACAGTTCGGTGCGGAGAACGTGGGCATGATGACCGGCGACTCGGCCGTCAACCACGACGCACCGATCATCGTGTGCACCGCGGAGATCTTCGCCAACCACGCACTGCGTGACGGGCCCGGCAGCGACGTGGGCCTGGCGGTGATGGACGAGTTCCACTACTACGGCGACTCCCAGCGCGGATGGGCCTGGCAGGTGCCCCTGGTCGAGCTGCCCGACTGCCAGTTCGTGCTCATGAGCGCGACCCTCGGGGACGTGACGCGCTTCGTCGAGGACCTCAGCGAGCGGACCGAGCGGGACGTGACCGTCATCGATGATGCCCCGCGCCCGGTGCCACTGGACTTCCGGTGGTCGCTCGAGCCGCTGCCGGAGACGATCACCACGATCCTCACCGACCGTGATGCCCCCGTCTACATCGTCCACTTCACCCAGAAGGATGCCCTCGAACAGGCGCAGGCGCTCCAGGGCCAGAAGATCCTCTCCGCGGAGGAGAAGGTCCAGATCCGCGAGATCATCGGGGACTTCCGCTTCTCGAAGGGCTTCGGGCAGATCCTGTCCAGGCTCGTGCGCGAGGGCATCGGCGTGCACCACGCAGGGATGCTGCCGAAGTACCGGCGACTGGTGGAGAAGCTCGCCCAGTCCGGGCTGCTGAAGATCATCTGCGGCACCGACACCCTCGGGGTCGGCATCAACGTGCCGATCCGCACCGTGCTGCTGACGGGCCTGGCGAAGTTCGACGGCAAGCGCATGCGGCTGCTGAACGCGCGTGAGTTCCACCAGATCGCGGGCCGTGCCGGCCGCGCCGGCTACGACACGATCGGCCACGTGGTGGTGCAGGCACCGGTCTGGACGATCGAGTTCGAGAAGGAGCGGGCCAAGCATCGTGCCCGCGAGGAGGCGGGCAAGGTCTCCAACAATGCCAAGAAGCGCAAGAAGGAGCCCAAGCCGCGGATCCCCGAGGGTGCGATCTCCTGGTCCGAGGCGACCATGACCAAGCTGGTCGAGAACGCCCCGGAGCCGCTGCGGCCGCATCTGAAGATCACCGCGGGCATGGTGCTCGCGCTGATCTCCCGGCCGGGCGATGCGATCTCCGCGGGCCGGCACCTGATCATGACCAGCCATCAGACCACCGGGCAGAAGCTGAAACTGGTCAAAGACGGTGTGGAGATCCTCCGCGGGCTCAAGGACGCCGAGATCATCGAGGTGCTCGACGCACCCGACCATCTCGGCCGACGCTTCGCCCTGGTGGAGGACCTGCAGCTGGACTTCACCATGAACCAGCCGCTGGCGCCCTTCGCCATCGCGATGATCGACTCTCTCGACGAGGAGTCCGAGTCCCTCACCCTGGACACCGTCTCGATCATCGAGGCCGTCCTCGAGGACCCGCGTCAGATCCTGCTCGCGCAGCAGAACTCCGCGAAGGGCGAGCTGCTCGGAGAGCTCAAGGCCGATGGCGTCGAGTACACCGAGCGGATGGCCCGGCTCGATCAGGTCACCTGGCCGAAGCCGCTCGAGGAGGACCTCGAGGCGGCGCTCGAGATCTATGCGCGCTCCCGCCCATGGGTGCGCTCCGACGAGCTGTCCCCCAAATCCGTGGTCCGCGAGATCTACGAGACCGGGCAGACCTTCAGCGAGTTCGTGCAGCGCTATGGGCTGCAGCGCTCCGAGGGCATCGTGCTGCGCTATCTCTCCGACGCCTACCAGGCGATGCGCCGCACCATTCCGCAGGACCTGCGCACCGAGGATCTCGAGGACCTGATCGAATGGCTCGGCGTGCTGGTGCGCGGCATCGATTCGTCGCTGCTGGATGAATGGGAGGCGCTCACCCACCCGGAGGATGCCGACCCCGACGGCGCCTCGGAGATCCGACCCACCACCCCGCGTGGGCTCTCCGCGCAGACTAAAGTGCTGCGCACGATGGTGCGCGCCGCCATGTGGCAGCGCGTCGAGCATTTCGCCTTCGAGCGCGAGGCGCGCCTGGCGGAGCTCGACGGCGGATCCGGCTGGGACCGGTCGCGCTGGGCGGCGGTGATGGACGAGTATTACGACACCTACGACGACGTCGGCATCGACGGTCCCGCGCGCTCGCCGCAGCTGCTGCAGATCACGGAGGAGTCGAAGCTCTGGCGGATCCGGCAGGTACTCGCGGATCCCGATCGGAACCACGACTGGGCGATCGAGGCGGAGCTCGACCTCGAAGCGACCGACGAGGCGGGCGAGCCGGTGCTCGCGATCACGCACGTCGGAGATGCCTCGACCCGTCCCTGATCATCGAGGCCCCGCGCGGAGCCGGGGCCCGGAGGCGCGGGCCGGAATCGGGGTCCGGAATCGGGGTCCGGGTGCAGAGAAGGCCGCCGTCCACCGGACGACGGCCTTGCTCCCTTCGATCGCGCCGCTGGCGCGATCCGTTGCTACTGAGGGGTCGCCTGCCCCCACGGGTTGACCTCAACCCAGGGGTTCACCTCGACCCAGGGATTCACCTCGACGGCAGGCGTCTTGGCCTTCCAAGGATTCACCTCGACCCACGGGTTCACTTCGACCGCAGGCTTGGTCACCTTCCACGGGTTCACCTCGACCGCAGATGCGGCACCGGCCCCCGCGACGCCGAGCGCGAGCCCGAGAGCGACGCCTCCGGCCAGCGTGGCGGTACGCGCCCATCGGCGGCGCGGCCGCAGCATTCCGTCCTTCTGTGCACTCACCATGTTCATCCTCTCGAGGTAAGCATCAGCGGCTCAGGAGGAAGCCCGCTCGCCCCAGGATACCTGTTGTGAGAGCGATCACAAGCGCTTCGCCTCGGCACGAGACGGGGAGAGACGGGACGGGGTCGATCACCTTCGGTGAGGTCAGACGGGGGCCCGCTCGAGGGTCACGGCCTCGACCGCGGCGCACGCCTCCTCGAGGCTCGCCCCGCGCGCCACTGCCGCGCCGACGAGGAAAGCGGAGATCGGGGCCATCGAGCGCTGGACGCCCTCGGCGACCACGCCCGTCATGAGATGGACACGATCCACGTCCAGATCCACACCGGAGACCTCGAGCCGCTCCGCCACTCGGTCCAGCCAGGGCAGCAGGGTGCTCTCCCAGTCATCCTGCCGTGTCACCGGAGGCTTCGCCGCCATCAGAACTTCACCTTCTCCCAGCCGCGCCGCTCGGCTTCCTTACGGGGGTCCTTGCTGCGGTAGACGATGTACGGCCGGGTCAGGTAGCCCAACGGAGCGGCGAAGACGTGCACCAGGCGGGTGAAGGGCCAGATAGCGAACAGCGAGAGAGCGCTGAGCACGTGCAGCTGGAAGAAGATCGGCGCCTGGCTCATCAGCTCCGTAGAAGGCTGCAGGGTCCAGAACTGGCGGAACCAGATCGAGACGCCCTCCCGGTAGTCGTAGGTGCCCACCGCAGTGTGCACCACGGTCGCCAGCACCCCGCAGAGGATGGTCATCGCCAGCAGCAGGTACATGAGCTTGTCCCCGGCGGTGGTCGCGCCGAAGACGCGACGGTTCGTGCGCCGGCGGTAGAGCAGGATCAGCAGCCCGCCCACGCATGCCACTGCCGCGGCCAGACCGATGATGATGGCCATCAGGTGGTACATGTGATCGGAGATCCCGACGAACTGGGTCCAGGACTTCGGGATGCCCAGACCCACGACATGCCCGAAGAAGATCCCGATGATCCCGTAGTGGAACATCGGCGAGCCGATCGAGAGCAGCTTGGACTCGTAGATCTGGCTGGACCGGGTGGTCCAGCCGAAACGGTCCTGGCGGAACCGCCAGACGTGCCCGAGCACGAACACGGCGAGCACCATGTAGGGGAACACCACCCACAGCAGCAGCTGGAGCGTCGTCGGGTCGTTCATGAGGGTCGTCCTCTCAACAGGTCCACGGGGACAGGTCCAGGGGCCTTGGCATCGGAGCTGCAGGAGCTGGCGGCGAAGGTCCTCCCGGCGAGATCTCCGGCATCGCCGTCGAGACCGTAGCCGTCCAGCCCCACGGTCTCTTCCTCAGGACCCTCCTGCGCGAGCTGCATGACCGCGGAGCGGTCATCGGCGTCCAGCGGAGGCAGGGTCGAGCACAGCGCCACCAGCGCACCGTGCCAGGGAGAGGAGATATCGGCCAGGTGCAGGCGCAGCAGCTCCACGCCGGGCCGGTTGGAGCGCAGGATCTTCGCACCCCGTTCGGCGTCATGAGCTGCACCGAACTCGAGCACCACCGGCAGGTGGTCCGGCAGCTCCTCGCTGCCGATCTCGAGGCCCGCGGTGCGGAAATCCTGCTTGATGCGCAGCAGCGCCATGCCGCGGCGGCGGGTGTCGCCGTGGCTGAAATAGGTCAGGTGCAGGCAGCCGCGTCGGCGCGTGTCGAAGGTGTCGACGTACTCCTCCTGCACCGAGATCTCGTCACGCTCGTCGAGGATGTCCACGGTGCGCAGCAGCGCCGAGCGGGTCGGCTCCGGGAGCCCGGACGCCAGCTCGCGCACCGCGGGATAGCGCGCGATGGTGTCCCGGTCCGGGTAGGTCAGCAACCACGAGACCGCGATCCAGGTGATGCGCAGCTGCTCGGTGGTCATCCCGGAGGCATGCAGCAGGTCCTTCGGCGTCCGCCCCCGTGGGGGCAGGGTCGCGACGGCTCCTGCGCCAGGATCGCTGCGTCGGCTCAGCAGCCGTGCCAGGGCGCCCATCAGGCGCTCCCGGTGGCAGGGGCCGGGAACAGGCCGTCGGGCCGTCCGTTGCCGTCCCAGTTCAACAGGTTGATCCGCACACCCTCGGGGCGATCGACGGCGTTCTCCCGACGCTTGCTCGAGAACCCGGGGCCGGACATCCCCATCGACTCCTCGGGCAGGGACATGCCCATGCCGGGACCGCCGGGCACGTTCAGCGAGCAGTCCGTGCCGGTGCCTTCGAGGTCGTGGGCCGATTCGGCGTGGCCGACGGGGATCACGTACCGGTCCTCGTACTTCGCGATCGCGAGCAGACGGTACATGTCCTGCATCGTCTCGCCGTCCATGCCGACGGCATTCGCGATCCCCTCCCGTGGCTCCTTGCCGAGGTTGATGTCGCGCATGTACGAGCGCATCGCGGCCATGCGGTACAGCACCCGCTCCACCGTGGGGACGTCCCCCGCGGTGAACAGGTTCGCGAGGTACTCCACCGGGATCCGCAGCGCATCGATCGCGGCGAACAGGTTCTCCGCGTCCTCGGCGTCGTAACCGGTGTCCCTGACCACGTCCACGACCGGCGACAGCGGCGGGATGTACCAGACCATCGGCATCGTGCGGTACTCGGGGTGCAGCGGGAGCGCGACCTCGTAGTCCTTGATCAGCTTGTAGGTCGGCGACTTCTGGGCGGCGAGGATCCAGTCGTGATGGATCCCGGCGGCCTCAGCCCCCCGGATGACCTCGGGGTCGTGCGGGTCCAGGATGATGTCCATCTGGGCCCGGTAGAGCTCCTGCTCGTCCGTGATCGACGCGGCCTGGGTGACCCGGTCCGCGTCGTAGAGCACCAGCCCGATGTACCGCAGCCGGCCCACGCAGGTCTCGGCGCAGACCGTGGGCTCCCCCTGCTCGATGCGGGGGTAGCAGAAGGTGCACTTCTCGGCCTTGCCGGTCTGGTGGTTGAAGTAGATCTTCTTGTACGGGCAACCGGTGATGCACATGCGCCAGCCTCGGCAGTCATCCTGATCGACCAGGACGATGCCGTCCTCCTCGCGCTTGTAGATGGCGCCGGAAGGGCAGGAGGCCACGCAGGTGGGGTTCAGGCAGTGCTCGCAGATGCGCGGCAGGTAGAACATGAAGGTCTGGTCGAACTCGAACTGGACCTTGTCCTCGATGCCCTTGAGCATCGGGTCCTTGTCCTTGTGCAGGTAGGTCCCGCCCAGGTCATCGTCCCAGTTGCCGGACCACTGGATATCCAGCCGTTCACCGGTGATCAGCGATTTCGGGGGCGCGGTGGGGATGTTCGGCGAGTTCGCGGGGGCGTTGAGCAGGTTGTCGTACTCGTAGGTCCACGGCTCGTAGTAGTCCTCGATGCTCGGCAGCTTCGGATTCGAGAACAGCTGCATCAGCTTGGTGATGCGGCCGCCGGCCTTGAGCTTCAGGCGCCCGTTCTTCCCCAGCTCCCAGCCGCCCTTCCACTTCTCCTGGTCCTCGTAGCCACGGGGGTACCCCTGGCCGGGACGAGTCTCGACGTTGTTGAACCACATGTACTCCGTGCCGGAACGGTTGGTCCATGCCTGCTTGCAGGTCACCGAGCAGGTGTGGCAGCCGATGCACTTGTCGAGGTTCATCACCATCGACATCTGGGCCATGACTCTCATCGCGGCTCTCCTTCGCTCTGCGTTGTAGGGGGGCTCAGTACTCGACCGGGGTGGTGCGCTTGCGGATCATCGTGACCTCATCGCGCTGGTTCCCCGTCGGCCCGTAGTAGTTGAAGGCATAGGACAGCTGGCCGTACCCACCGATCAGGTGCGAGGGCTTGAGCATGATGCGGGTCAGAGAGTTCGTGACACCACCGCGCTTGCCGTCCCGCTCGGTCAGCGGCACGTTGACAGTGCGCTCCTGGCCATGATGCATGAACGCGGTGCCCTTGGGCATGCGGTGGCTGACCACGGCGCGGGCGGCGACCACGCCGTTGCGGTTGACGGCCTCGACCCAGTCGTTGTCCGTGATCCCGACGGCCTCGGCGTCCTCGACGCTCATCCAGATGTTCTGACCACCACGGGAGAGGTTCATCATGTAGAAGTTCTCCTGGTACATGGAGTGGATCGCCCACTTGTTGTGCGGGGTCAGATACCGCACGGAGATCGAGGTCCCCGCCTCGTCCTTGTCGCCCAGCGGCCGCTCTCCGAACAGGGCGGTCATATCCAGCGGGGGCCGGAACACCGGCAGCGCCTCCCCCATCTCCAGCATCCAGTCGTGGTCGAGGTAGTAGTGCTGCCGACCGGTGAGGGTGTGCCAGGGCTTCTTGCGCTCGACGTTGATCGTGAAGGGGCTGTAGCGGCGTCCCCCGGTCTCCGAACCAGACCACTCCGGGCTCGTGATCACCGGGACCGGCGCGGCCTTGGTGTCCGCGAAGTGGATCCGCTTGCCCTCATGCTCCGCGGCGAGGTCGTGGAGCTTCGTGCCGGTGCGCTTCTCGAGAGTCTTGAATCCCGCAGTGGCCATGTGCCCGTTGGTGGTTCCGGACAGCCCCAGGATGAACTCGCAGGCCTGCAGGTCCGTCTCGAGCTTGGGACGGCCCGCGGCAGGGCCGGTGCGGTGACGGCCGTTGAGCTCCCCGAGCTCGTTCACGTACTGCTTCACGTCGAAGGTCACGCCCTTGGCGGTCATCCCGAGCGTCTCCAGCAGCGGCCCGATCGAGGTGTACTTCGCGTGGATCTGGGTGTAGTCCCGCTCCACCTCCACCAGGGTGGGCATCGTGCGCCCCGGGATCGGTTCGCACTCACCGAACTTCCAGTCCTTGACCCGACCGTGCGGGGTGGCCAGCTCCCCGGGGGTGTCGTGCTGCAGCGGGAAGGCGACGACGTCCTGGCGGGTTCCCAGATGAGTCTCGGCCAGCTCGCTGAACTTCTCCGCGATCGTCGCCCAGGTCTCCCAGTCGGTGCGGGATTCCCAGGGGTTGGAGATCGCGGGGTTGAAGGAGTGGATGAAGGGGTGCATGTCCGTGGTGGAGAGGTCGTGCTTCTCGTACCAGGTCGCAGCTGGCAGCACCACATCGGAGTGCAGGGTCTGACTCGTCATCCGGAAGTCGAGGGTGAGCATCAGGTCGATCTTGCCGATGGGCGCCTCGTCCCTCCACTTCACATCGCGCGGGCGCAGGTGCTCCGGGGTCTCCTCCTCGGTGGCGGCGCTGTCCACCCCCAGCAGGTGCCGGAAGAAGTACTGGTCGCCCTTGGCGGAGGAACCCAGGGTGTTCGCCCGCCAGACGGACCAGATCTTGGGGTGGTTCTGCGGAGCGTCGGGGTCCTCGGCAGCGAAGTTGATCCCGCCGCTCTTGAGCTGGTCCACCAGATACGGGATCGTCTCCTCGCCCGCTTCCGCAGCACGAACGGCGACGTCCAGGGAACTGATGTCGAACTGCGGGTAGAACGGTTGCCAGCCCAGCCGCTGGGACAGCGCCACGGCATCGGCCGTGGTGGTGTTCGCGAACTTCCCTGCTCCGGTGGTCGCGGCGAGGGTGTCCGCTCCGAAGCGGTCGTAGCGCCACTGGTCGGTGTGCATGTACCAGTAGGTGGTCTGAGTCATCTGCCGCGGCGGGCGGGACCAGTCCAGGGCGTTGGCGAGGTGCAGCCACCCGGTGAGGGGACGCACCTTCTCCTGGCCGACGTAATGGGCCCAGCCGCCGCCGTTGACGCCCTGGGTGCCGCAGAGGTTGGTCAGGGTGAGGAAGGAGCGGTAGATGGTGTCGGAGTGGAACCAGTGGTTGGTGCCGGCGCCCATGATGATCATCGAGCGGCCGCCGGAGTCGATCGCGTTCTGGGCGAACTCCCGAGCGATCCGGGCCGCCGCCTGCCCGGGCACACCGGTGATGGTCTCCTGCCAGGCCGGGGTGTACAGCGACTCGGCGTCATCGAGGCCGGCCGCCCACTGCCCGGGCAGTCCTTCCCTGCCCACGCCGTACTCGGCCAGCAGCAGATCGAAGACGGTGGTGACGGTGCGGCCGTCGACGGTGCGCACCGGGACGCCGCGGGGGACGTCGCCGCGGCCGCCCTGACCGACGGTGTCGAAGCGGGGCAGCAGCACCTCGGCCATTCCCTCGTGATGGCCCAGCAGGGACAGGGCGGGATCGAGGTCGCCCAGCTCGAGGTTCCACCGGCCTTCGCCGTCAGCCGAGTAGCGGTGGCCGAGGGTGCCGTTGGGCACCACCACCTCGCCGGTGACCGTATCGAACATCATCGGCTTGAAGTCCGCATGCTCGGTGGTCGCCTCGGCGGTGCGGTGCTCCCCCGCCTCGCTCGCGACCAGGAACTTGCCCGGCACCACCGAACCGTCCTCGCGGGTCTCGAGCTGCACCAGGAACGGCAGGTCGGTGTACTGCTTCGAGTACGACTCGAAGTAGGGGACCTGCTTGTCCACATAGAACTCGCGCAGGATGGTGTGCCC
Organism: Brachybacterium sp.; assembly: GCF_052095815.1. Taxonomy (NCBI): domain Bacteria; kingdom Bacillati; phylum Actinomycetota; class Actinomycetes; order Micrococcales; family Dermabacteraceae; genus Brachybacterium; species Brachybacterium sp. The sequence continues at coordinate 18,455 of NZ_JBQDLF010000057.1, forward strand.
CATCGACATCGCGAGCGCCGCATCGGTGCCGGGATGCGGGGCGAGCCATTCGTCGGCGAACTTCACGGACTCGGCGTAGTCGGGGGCCACCGAGATGACCTTCTGGCCGCGGTACCGGGCCTCGACCATCCAGTGGGCGTCCGGGGTACGGGTCAGCGGAACGTTCGAGCCCCACATGATGAGGTAGGCGGCGTCCCACCAGTCACCGGACTCCGGCACGTCGGTCTGGTCGCCGAACACCTGCGGGGAGGCCGGCGGCAGATCGGCGTACCAGTCGTAGAAGGACAGCATCGAGGCGCCGATGAGCTGGTGGAAGCGGGCACCGGAGGAGAAGGACACCTGGCTCATCGCCGGGATCGGCGAGAAGCCGGTCGCACGGTCGGGCCCAAACTCCTTGATGGTGTGCACGTAGGCGGCGGAGACCATCTCCACGGCCTCGTCCCAGGAGGCGCGCACCAGCCCGCCCTTGCCACGGGCGCGCTTGTAGCGCATCGCCTTCTCCGGGTCCGAGACGATCGCCTTCCAGGCCAGGACCGGGTCGTGGCCCGGTGCCTTCGCCTTCTCCTCCCGATACATGCGCAGCAGCTCGGAACGCACGTAGGGGTAGCGCACACGGGTGGGTGAATAGGTGTACCAGGAGAAGGAGGCGCCGCGGGGGCAGCCGCGCGGCTCGTACTCGGGCTTGTCGGGGCCGGCCGAGGGGTAGTCCGTCTCCTGGGACTCCCAGGTGATCACGCCGTCCTTGACGTAGACCTTCCATGAGCAGGAGCCGGTGCAGTTCACGCCGTGGGTGGAGCGCACCACCTTGTCGTGACTCCAGCGTTCGCGGTAGAAGGAGTCGCCGCTGCGCCCGCCCACCTTGTGCGTCTCACGGTTGTCCTCGCTGATCTTCTCCGAGCGGCTGAACATCTTGCGCGCGCCGATGAGGGCGTCGAACAGCGGGGAGTCGACCGAAGCGGCCTTGGCCGGACGGTTCTTCGGTGCCTGACGGTCCTGGATGGTCATGGGTGCTCCTCCTGGGAACGAGGGGTGCGGCGACGAGGGGTGCGGCGACGTGGGGTGAAGGGCGACGAGGGTCAGGACACGGAGATCTTCTCCCGGGCGGTCGCGCGCGCGCCACGGGCGACGAACAGCGTCACCACGATGGCGCCGACGGTCGCCAGCAGCAGCAGGACGATGCCCAGTGAGTAGCTGCCGCTGTCGGTATGGATGGCTGCCATCACCAGCGGGGGCACGAAGCCGCCCAGACCGCCGGCGGCGCCGACGAAGCCCGTGACGGAGCCGACCACCGAGGGATCGCTGGTCTGCGCGACCAGCGCGAACACCGCACCGGAGCCGACGCCGAGGCCGGCGGCCATCACGATGAAGGCGACGGTGCCGATCGGCATCAGATCGGGCTGGAAGGCAAGGGTGAGAGCGGCCAGCGCGACCGCGATATAGGAGACCAGCAGCGTGTTCGCCGCTCCCAGACGGTCCGAGAGGGTGCCGCCGAGCGGGCGCATGATCACGGCGACGATCACGAAGCCCGCCATCCGGAAGGAGGCGTCGGTCGCCTCGAGGCCGTACCAGTTCTGCAGCATGGTGGGCAGGAAGACGGAGAAGGCGACGTAGCCGCCGAAGGACAGGGCGTACAGGTAGCACGCCTGCCAGGTCACCTTGAGCTTCATGACCGCGACCGACTGGGCGACGATGTTCTTGCGCGAGGGTTCCCAGGTGGGTGCGTTGTGCATGAACAGCCAGGCGATCACCGCGTAGAGCACCAGGGCGACCGCGGTCAGCACGAACGGGGCGGCGTTGCCGACCGAGTTCACCAGCGGCACGGTGGTGAAGGCGCTGATCGCGGTGCCGCCCATGCCCACGCCGTACAGGCCCGTGGCCATGCCGCGCTTGGCGGGCGGGAACCAGGAGTTCACATAGGGCACGCCGATCGCGAACGTGGTCCCGGCGATGCCGAGGAAGAATCCGCCGAGCAGCAACGTCGAGAAGGTGTACTGCCCGATGAGCCCGACGAAGAGCACCGGAATGACGGTGATCAGCGAGACCACCGGGAACATCAGATGGCCGCCGTGCCTGTCGGTCAGCCCGCCCATCACGATGCGGCCGAGGGAACCGACCAGCACCGGCAGCGCGACGATCAGGGACGCGTCGGTGGCGAGGCCCCGCTCGACGTAGACGGCTCTTCGCGGTTCGTGGTGAATGACCCTGCTGTGGCGGGTATTCACGCTAC
>NZ_JBQDLF010000058.1:0-18490 GCF_052095815.1 Brachybacterium sp.
TGACCGACGGTTTCGACCGCTCGAGCGTCGATGCCATCGCCGCCCTGGCCGGAGTGTCCAAGCGGACGGTGTACGACTACTTCGGGGACAAGCAGACCCTGCTGCGCGCCGTCTTCGACGGCCTGGGTCAGTCCCTGCTCGCGACGATCCGCAGCACGCTGGATGACACACTCGGCGACGTCGCCGCGGCGGATCAGCTCGAGCCTGCCCTCATCGACTTCTCGATGCGGATCGCGAACGACTGGCTCGACTCCGCGGACTACGCCACCCTGCAAGGGCTGGCACGCACCGACTCCGAGCGCCTGCCGAGCTCGAAGGACAGTCCGCTGTCCGACGAGCCGGAGGAGGCCATCGGTGCACGCTTCGCGACCCTGGCGGACGCCGGACTGCTGGAGGTCCCCGATGCCCGACTGGCCGCAGATCACTACATCGGGCTGACCTTCGCGGCCACCATCAACAGACTCGGCACCGCGAACGCGGCTGCGGATTCCCGGGTCCAGCCCCTCATCGTCGCCGGGGTGCGGGCATTCCTCCGGGCGTACCGCGTCGGCTGACGAGCGGAGCTCCGCGAACCCCGCTGACCGAGCCACGGTCGGGTTCATGCCTGACCCTGCCGTACCGGCTGCGCTCCCGCGATACTGTTGCCTGGTGACTTCCAGCTCCTCCCGTGCCATCAATGACCGCATCATCTGGGTCGATTGCGAGATGACCGGCCTCGACAAGCAGCGCGATGCGCTCGTCGAGATCGCCGTCCTCGTGACCGACGCCGATCTGAACATCCTCGGGGAAGGTGTCGACGTCGTCATCAAGCCCCCGGCCGAGTCGCTGACGGGCATGGATCCCTTCGTGGTGAACATGCACACCGTCTCCGGCCTGCTCGAGGAGCTCGACGGCGGGATGACGCTCGAGGAGGCGCAGGCGCAGTGCCTGGAGTATGTGCGCCAGTACTGCCCCGAGCCCGGCAAGGCGCCGCTGGCAGGCAACAGCGTCGGCACCGACCGCGTGTTCCTGGACCGCGACGTGCCCGAGTTCGCCCAGTGGCTCTCCTACCGCACGATCGACGTCTCCAGTCTCAAGGAGCTCGCCAAGCGCTGGTTCCCCCGCGTCTACTACAACATCCCCGCCAAGCACGGCGGCCATCGAGCGCTCGCCGACATCCGCGAGTCGATCCAGGAGCTGAAGTACTACCGCGAGGTGCTGCTGGTGGATGAGCCGGGGCCCACCACCGCCCAGGCCCAGGCCATCTCCCGCACCTTCGAGCTGCGGGAAGGGAGCGACACCGTCCCTGCCCTCCCGGCTCCTGCTCCGCACGTGCCCTGGCTGGACCGCGCCTCTCACCGCAGCTGGCTCGAGGGCGAGAGCGATGAGCTGCTGGTGTTCGGCTCGGAGTCGGTGCGTGAGGACGGCGGCTTCGCCTGGCTCGACGAGCAGGGCGCTCCGGATCTCTCCCGCCCCTCGGAGCTGTGGCTCACCTGCCGGATGACGCACAGCTTCGCCCTCGGGCACCTGCTGGGACGCCCGGACTTCGGCCGCTTCGCCGACCATGGGCTGGCCTCCCTGCGCGGAGTCTTCCATGACGACGAGCACGGCGGCTGGTACTCCTCCGTGGCTGGCGGCAAGGCGGTCGACGACTCGAAGCAGGCCTACGCCCACGCCTTCGTGGTGCTCGCGGCCTCCTCGGCGCTCGCCGCCGGTCGCCCCGGCGCGAAGGAGCTGCTGGACGAAGCACTCTCGGTGCTCGATGAGAAGTTCTTCGACGAGACCGCAGGCATGAGCGTGGATACCTTCGACCGCACCTTCGCCGATTGCGAGGAATACCGCGGGATCAACGCGAACATGCACACCGTCGAGGCGCTGCTGGCCGCGGCCGACGTCACCGGCGAGCGCCGCTGGCTCGATCGCGCCGTCGCCATCGCCACCCGCGCGATCGACGAGTTCGCGCGGCTGAACGACTGGGCGCTGCCCGAGCACTTCGACGTCGACTGGAACCCGCTGCTGGACTACAACCAGGATCAGCCCGCGCATCCCTTCCGCCCCTACGGCGCGACGATCGGCCACTGGATCGAATGGTCGCGTCTGGTGCTGCACGCACGCGCCGCGCTGATCGCGGCCGACGGCGAGGCACCGGAGTGGATGCTCGAGGCCGCGACCGCCCTGATGGAGAAGTCCGCCGCGGCCTTCGGGGCCGACGGGGCGCCGGGCTGGGTGTACACCGTGGACTGGGACGGCTCCCCGGTTGCCGGCGAGCGCATGCACTGGGTCGCCGCCGAGGCCGTCGGCGCCGCCGCGGTGCTGTACCAGGTCACCGGGGACCGAGTGTGGGCCGAACGCTACGAGCAGTGGTGGGAGTACATCTCGACCTACCTGCTCGACGCCGAGAACGGCTCCTGGTTCCACGAGCTGGATGCGGACAACGAGCCGCAGGGGAAGACCTGGCCGGGCAAGCCGGACATCTACCACGCCCTCCAGGCCACTCTCATCCCCCGCCTGCCGGTGACTCCCACGCTCGCCGCCGCCCTGCGCGACGGACAGCTGGACCACGACCTGCGCAGCTGAGAGATCCGCGCCGACGGCGCATCTCCACCGGAGCCCCGGCCCGACCTCGCGATGAGGCAGGGCCGGGGCTCCGCGCGGCTTATGCTCCTCGGGTGCCCCGCTCCGCAGACTCCGCATTCCTCGACCTGCGGCCGTTCCGGGCCAGCGGCGCCTTCACGAAATTGTGGATCGGCTCGACCCTCGCAGGTCTCGGTGGGCAGCTCACGATCGTCACGGTGATGCTGCACGTGTTCACTCTGACCGGCAGCACCTTCGCGGTCTCGATGGTCGCGGTGGCCGGCCTGGTGCCGATGATCATCGCCGGGCTCTACGGCGGGATGCTCGCTGACGCCTTCGACCGCCGTCGCGTCGCGCTCGCCGCCGCGGTCATCACGTTCCTCTCCACCGCGCTGCTGGCCGCCCTGACCTGGGCCGGCCTGGAGAGCATCGGCTGGCTATACCTGCTCAGCGTGCTCAACGCGGCCGCGAACTCGGTGGGCATGGCCACGCGCACCGCGATCGTGCCGCGACTGCTGCCCACGGAGCTGCTGGCCGCCGCCTCGGCTCTCAACGGCATCACCATCGGCGTGATGGTGATGGCGGGCCCGGCGCTCGCGGGCGTGCTCGTGGCGCTGACCGGGTACGGGCTCACCTACAGCATCGACGTCGTGCTCATGCTGGCGATGTTCCTGGGCCTGTGGAGCCTGCCCCCGCTGCGACCCGAGGGCGAGATCGTGCGACCTGGCCTCGCTTCCCTCGTGGACGGCTGGCGATACCTGCGCCGCTCGGCGAACATCCGCACCCAGTACCTCATGGACATCATCGCGATGACTTTCGGGAATCCGCTGACGCTGTTCCCGGCGCTGGGCACAGTGCTGCTGGGCGGCGGGGCGATCACCACCGGCGCGCTGACGGCCGCCGTCGCCGCGGGCACCTTCCTCTCGAGCCTGTTCTCCGGGCGGGCGGCGCGGTATCGCTGGCACGGGCGTGGGATCGCGCGTGCGATCCAGGTGTACGGGGCGGCGATCTTGCTCTTCGGCGCGGTGCTGCTGGTGGCGGTGCTCTTCCCGGGTGCCGATGAGCAGAACCCGCACCTGGCGCTGATCGTGGCGGCCTGCCTGGCGCTCGCCGTCTCCGGCGGGGCGGACAACATCTCCTCGATCTATCGCAACACGATGATGCAGTCCGCGGTGCCCGATGCGATGCGCGGCCGGCTCCAGGGCATCTTCATCGTGGTGGTCGCGGGCGGGCCCCGGCTCGGTGCGCTCTACGCGGGCGCCCTCGCCTCTGTGACCGCGCTGTGGCTCCCGCCGCTGCTGGGCGGGATCGTGGTGATCGTGCTGATCACGCTGCTGCTGCGCCGCGTCCCACGATTCCGCGAGTATGACGCGATGGCGCCGACGGCATGAGGTCCTCACACACGCCCGCGCGCAACCTGCTCGACGCAGGCGGGAGTCAGCTGTCGAGCTCGCCCAGAGACTGCTCCATGCGGGTGATCTTTCCCTCGAGCTCGCCCTCATGGCCGGGGCGGATGTCGGCCTTCAGCACGAGGGAGACCCGGGAGCCATAGCGCCCGGCTTCCGCCGTGGCGCGGCGGACCACGTCCATCACCTCTTCCCAGTCGCCCTCGATCTCGGTGAACATCGAGCTGGTGCGGGTGGGTAGGCCCGAGGCCCGCACGATGCGGACCGCAGCGGCAACTGCGTCGTGCACGCTCGCGCCATCGGCGCCCTCCCCGAGATGGCGGGTGAGAGACGAGTCTGAGGGCTCACCGGTGGGCTGGACGGAGAAGGCAACGATCATGCCGCCAGTCTCCCCCTGTGTCACGGACGGTGCAATGCGAAGGGCGCACGGGGCGCACAGGCACCAGCACCGGCACGGTCAGGGGCACGGGGCGCGGGTCGCGGGTTGCGGGGTGCGAAGCGACGGTGACCTCGGCGAGCGCGCGTGGCCCCGGCGAGGTCCTTCGATAGGATCGGTCACGGCGTCCCTGGTCGGGGCCGTGCTCTCCATCAAGAAGAACGAGGACCATGACTGCGCTCCGCATCGGCATCGTCGGCTACGGGAACCTGGGACGAGGCGTCGAGATCGCCGTCTCCCTCCAGGAGGACATGGAGCTGGTGGGCGTGTTCACACGCCGCGAGCCGGCCGCCGTCAGCACCGTTCACGAGCAGACTCCCGTGCTGTCGATGGAGGCGCTCGAGGCGATGCAGGGCGAGGTCGATGTACTCGTGCTCTGCGGCGGATCGAAGTCCGATCTCCCCGAGCAGACCCCGCTGCTCGCCGAGCGGTTCACCGTCGTGGACAGCTTCGACACGCATGCCAGGATCCCCGAGCACTTCGCGAACGTCGATGCCGTCGCGCGTGAGGCCGGCACCACGGCGATCATCTCCACCGGGTGGGACCCGGGCCTGTTCTCGATCAACCGGGTGTACGGGGAAGCCATCCTCCCCGTCGGCTCCACCTATACCTTCTGGGGCCGCGGGCTGTCCCAGGGCCACTCCGATGCGCTGCGCCGCATCGACGGGGTCGCTGGCGCCGTCCAGTACACGATCCCGTCGGAGGACGCGATCGCCCGGGTGCGCGCCGGTGAGCGGCCCGAGCTGAGCAACCGGGAGAAGCACACTCGCGAGTGCTTCGTGGTGCTCGAGGAGGGCGCCGACGCCGAAGCCGTGCGCCATGAGATCGTGACGATGCCGCATTACTTCGAGCCCTACGAGACGGCGGTGACCTTCCTCAGCGCCGAGGAGCTCGCCCGCGACCACCGCAGCATGCCCCATGGCGGCTTCGTGATCCGTTCCGCGGAGTCCTCCCCCGGCACCACACAGACCATCGAGTACCGCCTGCAGGAGGACTCGAACCCGGAGTTCACCGCGAGTGTGCTGGTCGCCTATGCCCGCGCCGCAGGCCGGATGGCCACCGCCGGGGAGCATGGGGCGAAGACCCCCTTCGATGTGGCACCGGGTCTCCTGTCCCCGAAGACTCCCGAGCAGCTGCGCGCTGAGCTGCTGTGAGCGTGCGGGGCGCTCGCCCCGCTCAGCTCCACGGAGTGCTCTGCTCGATCCCGACGCCGTGGAGCCACGCAGTCCACGAGCTCCCCTTTCCTTGCCCGAAGCTCGCGCTGTAGTGCAGCTGGGCGAGGGAGGGCACCTCCCATGACCGCAGCTCATGCAGGAACGCCTCGCGCGCGGCGGCGCAGCCCTCGGCATCGACTGGGAATCCCTCCCCTGCCTCTGCACCGGGGCCCCTCCCTCTCACCCGGATCCGCTCGTCGCCCTCGGCGACGCTGACTGTCCAGTTGATGAGCTGGCGCAGCTCCCACCGCTCGAACCGCGGGAAGAGTCGCAGCGCGGGATCGTCATGCCAGATCGTCAGGGCGAAGGACTCGACGAGTTCGCTCGGCGCGGCCAGGAGCGTGGTGTGGACTTCTTCGAGCATCTCGCCCAGCCACTGCTCGAGCTGCCCGGCGTCCTCCGCGAGGTGATGGCGCGGCCGGAATGCCCCGCTCGAGAGGTTCTGCGGTGAGTAAGCGACCCAGCGGTCGGGGAGTTCATCGCGGGCCGGGTTCTGGAACGCGCGCTCCTCTGCATCGGCGGCCTCGTGAGCGTCCTGCATGCAGAGCCACCCCGCACCGTCATAGTCGCGTCGAAGGGTGATCCACTCCGGTCCACCCATCCATCGCACCCAGGGACCATTGCCGAGCACGTGGGGTACGCCGTGGGCCTCTCGCAGCTCTGTGAGGACCTCCGCGAACGGACCGAGCTGGACACCCTCCGGCTCCGGGGCGGGATCCGGGGCGCGCTCCGAGGCGGGCTGCTGTACCGCCGCTGCGGGCTCCAGAGCCAGCTCATGAGCCGCTTCCGGCAGTGTCGGCGAGACTTCCCGGACCACCACTTGCGGCACGATCGTCGATGTCGATGTCGATATCGATGTCGACGAGACTCCGTGAGCGGCTAGCTCCTGCCCCTGCTCCTCAGGCGCCTCCGAGTCCGGCAGTCCATAGAGCCGCATGGACTCATCGAAGAGGTCCCACTTGTCCTCGGTGAGGATGATCTCGACGCCGGAGTGATGGGCGGCGAAGAGAGCCGCCGCGAGGGTGCGCCGGACCTCGTCGGATGCCACCAGGGCCTCGAGTGGGATGCGCACCCCGCCGTCATTCTTGACCAGCTCGAAGAGGGGCCTCGTCCACCGCGGTGCGGCATCGCGGAGGGCGCGCGCATCCCGCACTCCGATCAACAGCTCCGCCCGCTGGATGCCGCTGAGGCGCGCGAGGGTGACTACGCCCAGCTTCGCTGTCTGAGGGGTGTTTCGCTCGTCCCATCCCAGCCCCATGGTCACCTCGGCCCAGGGGATCTGGGGCATCCCGAGGATCGTGATCCCCTGGGACGTGATGACCACCGAATGTTCGGGGGATCGCAGGCCTATGAGTGCTCGTCGCCGGGACAACGCGATCCGTACGGCGCCCAACGAGGTGAGGACCATCAGGAACACCATCATCAGGAGCACCATCCACGGCAGGTCCTGCTCAAGGAGGAGATAGAACAGCCCCACGCCGACCCCTACGAAAGCCAGCAGGAAGCCCGCGAGCACCGCCGCGCTGGTGTACCGCAGGCGAGCGACAGCTGCGCGATCGATCGGCGCTCGATAGGCGTTGCCTGCGAGGAAGTAGCCCTGCCAGTCCCGCACCTCTTCGTCGGACAACCCCAGGTAGAGCCTCGCGGACCGCGGCCCAAAATCAGCGGAAGAGAAGCCCTCGCTGAATCCTGCGGGAACCTGGGAGGACCCACCCCTGGATGGAGTGGAGCTCATGCGCCAGTCCCGGCCCACACGGCGCCCGGAAGCGTAGGCACACCGAGACGAGAGGGCGTGCAGGGGAGGGTCATGGCCGTATCTTCACCTGATGCCTGTCTCGATGCAATGCGAGTCACACTCCTGCCAGCCCTTCTGGGGCGCGAAGCCCTCGGGAAGACGGTATGGTTGTCACTCGTTGCGGGTTCTACATCGCACATGGTGGTCGTAGCTCAGTTGGTAGAGCTCCTGGTTGTGGTCCAGGCGGTCGCGGGTTCAAATCCCGTCGATCACCCCAAGAAACGCCCTGGTGACAGGGCGTTTCTTTATTTCTGCTCACGCCTGGGGCCGACATTGCGCCTGCGGGACCGGGAGAATTCTCTGGCTTCCACTGGGGGCGGTCGATAGGGTCGGAGCATGACGGCGGTCATCGTCTGCAGCGGATCCCTGCTCCGGATCCTGCGTGAGAACGACCTCCCCCGCTCCGTGCCGGATCCGGGGTGAGCCCGCAATGCCGTACGGATATGTCGCCACGCTCCTGGTCTGGGCTCTCGTCACCGCGGCGATGCTCCGCCCACCGCATCGCCCGATGCTGCTCGCCCGCGTCGTCTACTTCCTCAGCGTCGCCGCGAACGAGCTGCCCCTGCTCGTGCTGCTCCTGCTGGGGCTGAGCACTGTGAGCACGCTCAGCTCGCGGAGTCCGAGGGCCGATGTCTCCGGCCTGCTCGCCCTGGTGCTGGGCACATTCGTCGCGGCAGGTCTGCTCGTGCTGCAACGACGGGTGGGCCGGGCCCGCGGCATCATCGCGCGGGAGGTGGGCCTGCCCCTCGACTCGCACGCCGTGCGGTGGGCGTGGCTGCTGCCCCTCCCACTCCGCCCGCGCGGCGTCGAGCGGCTCGCGAACCTCCGCTACGGTCGCGGCGGGACCGAGCACCTCCTGGATCTCTACCGCCCGCGTGACCAGGCCGCGCAGCACCGCCCCGGCGACGGCCGCTCCGAGGGCAGCGGCTCCGAGGGCAGACGCTCCGAGGGCAGACGCTCCGAGGGCAGCGGGCCCGGGAACCGCAGCCCCGCGCCGGTGCTCATCTACTTCCACGGCGGCGGATACCGCAGCGGCGGTAAGCACTTCGAGTCCGCCCATCTGAGGCACCGGATGGCCCAGCGTGGCTGGGTGGTGCTGAGCGCGAACTACGGCCTGCGCCCGCGGGCCACCTGGCCTGAGCACCTCATCGATGCGAAGCGCGTGATCGCCTGGGTCCACGAGAACGCCGCTCAGCACGGGATGGATCCCCGCCGGATCGTCATGTCCGGCAGCTCCGCGGGAGCTCATCTGTCGATCCACTGCGCCCTGACGGCGAACGACCCCGCACTGCAGCCCGGCTTCGAGACGACCGACACCCGCCTCGCCGCGGCCGTGCTGCTCTACGGGTACTTCGGCGGGTACTACGGCCGAGATGCGCACGAACAGCCCACCTCCCATCCCCTGGATCTGCCCGTCGGCGCCGCCCCGCCGATCGTGGCTTTCCACGGGGACCAGGACAACCGGGTCCCGGTTCAGCAGGCCCGCGACCTGGTCTCCCATCTGCGCTCCAGATCACCGTGCGCTGTCGCCTATGCCGAGCTCCCCGGGGCGCAGCACGGCTTCGACGTGTTCGCCTCCCCACGGTGCCGGGCCGTGGTGGACGGCATCGAGCACTTCCTCACCGAGCAGGTGGCCCGGCCCGCCCCCGACTGACCATCCCCGAGCTCCGCTCCGAGCAGTTCCGCCCCCGGGCAGTCACACCACCGTGCTGTTCGGCCACAGTGCTGGTCCGCCACCGCGTAGAGGGGAGCTGCCCGCCCCTGGGCAAACCGCCACCGCAGGGCTACCGTAAGGGGGCCACAGGCAGGTCGGGAGGTCGCCATGGCACAGCTGCCAGATCGTGCAGACATCGTCGTCATCGGAGCCGGGGTGGTGGGCAACGCCGCCGTCGCCCATCTCGCGGACCATGGCTGGCGCCGCATCGTCCAGATCGACAAGGGCCCCCTGCCCGATCCGGGCGGATCCACAGGTCACGCGTCGAACTTCGTGTTCCCCGTCGACCACTCCAAGGAGATCACCGATCTCACCGTGGACTCGCTGCGCCAGTACGGCGAGCTCGGGGTGCTGACCCGCTGCGGCGGCATCGAGGCCGCCCGCAGCGCCGAGCGCATGCAGGAGCTCACCCGGCGCATGACCTCGGCCCGGGCCTGGGGCGTCGAGGCCCAACTGCTCTCCCCTGCCGAGATCCAGGAGCTCGTGCCGCACTGCGACTCGAGCCTGCTGATCGGCGGCTTCTACACCCCCACCGGCGCGATCGTCGATCCGTTGCGCGCCGGGGAGCTCTTCCGCGAACGGGCCGAGGCCGCCGGCGCTCTCACCACCGTCGCCGAGACCGAGGTGACCGGCATCGACGTCACCTCCGGGCGGGTGCGCCGCGTGCTCACCGACCGAGGCGAGATCGAGACCGAGCTCGTGCTCATCGCCTGCGGTGTCTGGAGCCCACAGGTCGCGGCGCTCGCCGGGGCCGCGATCCCGCTCACCCCGGCGGTGCACCAGATGCTCGACGTGGGCCCGATCCCCGCGCTCGCCGAGACCGACGAGTGGGTGAGCTTCCCGCTGCTGCGCGACATGGACAACCTGATGTACGAGCGCCAGCGCGGCGCGGACCTCGAGATCGGCTCCTACGCGCACCGCCCGCTGCTGCACGATCCGAGCGAGATCCCGCCGGTCGGGGACCACCCCGGGCAGGCGAGCCCCACCAGCTTCCCCTTCACCGAGGAGGACTTCACCGCGCAGCTGGCCCATGCCCGCGAGCTCTTCCCGAGCCTGCTCACGGATCCGGAGCCGCCGCGGAAGGCGGCGATCAACGGGCTGCTCTCCCTCACCCCCGACGGGGGCGCCCTGGTGGGTGAGACGCCCGAGGTGGCCGGGCTGTGGTCCGCTGCCGCGGTGTGGATCAAGGAGGCCGCCGGGGTGGGGCGCATGGTCGCCGAGCTGCTCACCGAGGGCAGCAGCGAGATCGACGCGCACGGCTCCGACATCGCGCGCTTCCATCCCTCCCAGCGCACCCGGGAGCACGTGCGGGCGCGCGCGGCCGAGGGCTTCCCCAAGGTGTACGGGATCAGCCATCCGCGCGAGCAGTGGCTCTCGAACCGGCCGCTGCGGACCAGTCCCCTGCACGTCCGCACCGAAGCGCTCGGGGCGGAGTTCTACGAGGCGGCAGGCTGGGAGCGGCCCCAGTGGTACTCCGCGAACCGGCCTCTGCTCGAGAAATTCGCGGACGGCGTGGACCGCCGCACCCACGAGTGGGATGCCCGTTGGTGGTCGCCGCTCATCGAGGCCGAGCACCTCGCGATGCGCGAGCGCGTAGCACTGGTGGACCTTGCCGCCTTCGCGATCCTCGACGTCTCCGGCCCCGGCGCGCTGGAGTTCCTCGAGCACCTCGCGGTGGCGCGCATCGACGTGCCCGTCGGCCGGGTCGTGTACACCCCGCTGCTCACCCCGGCCGGCACCTTCCGCAGCGACCTCACGATCGTCCGCCGCGGCGAGACCGAGTTCCGCGTGATCACCGGCGGCGCCGAGGGCGGCCGGGACCTCGCGTGGCTGCGAACCCACCTGCCGGCCGACGGTTCGGTGCAGCTGACGGACTCGTCCTCAGCGGTGACCACGATCGGGGTATGGGGCCCACGAGCCCGCGACCTCGTCCAGCCGCTCACCGCGGAGGATCTCTCCGATGCCGCCTTCACCTTCGGCACCGCCCGCAACGCGGTGATCGGCGGAGTGCCGGTGTCGATGCTGCGGATCAGCTACGTAGGTGAGCTGGGCTGGGAGCTGCACGTCGCGGCCGAGCTCGCGCCACGCCTGTGGGACCGGCTGTGGGAGGCCGGGCAGGGGCACGGCGCGATCGCGGCCGGGATCGGCGTGTACGGCACCACGGGCCGGCTCGAGAAGGGCTACCGGCTGATGGGTGCCGAGCTCACCGGCGAGTACAACCCCATCGAGGCGGATCTCGCCCTGCCCAAGGTCAAGCGCGCGGACTTCGTGGGCAAGCCCGCCTACCTCGCCTCCCGCGAGCAGGGCCCGGCGGCGATGCTGTGCACGCTCGCGCTCACAGATCCCCCGTCGAACCCGGAGATCGCACGGTGTCCGACAGGCGGTGAGCCGGTGCTCTCCACGGACGGCGAGGTCCTCGTCGATGCTCGCGGCCGGCGTTCCTTCGTGACCTCCGCGGGGCCCGCCCCGTCTCTGGGTCGCTACCTGCTGCTGGCCTACCTTCCCCTCGCACAGGCGGTGGAGGGCACCGCGCTGCAGGTCGAGCACCTCGGGGCGCGGCTGCCGGCTAAGGTGCTCACCGTCGGCCGCACCCCGGCGTTCGACCCGGAGGATGCCCGGATGAAGGGCTGAGCCGGGCCGCTGCCGGGCGCCCCGGCTCAGCCGGTCATCTCGGGACGGTGCTCCAGGCGTCGGGAGATCTCCGCGGCCGCCTGCTGCACCTGCTCTGCGACCTCGGGGAGCCTGCCTCGACCGAGACGGTAGGCCGGCCCTGCTGCGGACAGGGCCGCGATGACGCTCCCCTCCGGCCCATAGATCGCCGCGGCCACCGCGTTCAGGCCCTCCTCGAACTCCTCCTCGGCGACCGCCCAGCCGCGTACGGCCGCCTCCTGCAGCTGTGCGCGCAGAACATCGGCCTCGACGATCGTCTGGGCGGTGAACCGCTCGAGATCGCCGGCGAGAACCGCCTCGCTCTGCGCGAGCGGGAGATGCGCCAGCAGCACCTTCCCGCTCGAGGTCGCGTGCAGGACGGTCGCATCCCCCACCCAGTTGTGCAGGGCGACGGTGCGGGCACCCTGGGCCTGGTACAGGTTCACCGCCGCGCCGGAGCGGTAGACAGCGAGGTTCACCGTCTCCCCGAGCTGCTCGGCGAGCGCGTCGCAGACCGTGCCGCCCACAGCGGTGAGATCCTGCCGGGAACGGGTGGCGGCGGCGAGCCGGAGGATGCCGACCCCGAGCTGCACCGGCCCTCCCTCGACCCGCCGCTCGACGAGGTCATGGGCCTGGAGAGCGGCGACCAGGCGGGAGACCGTGGACTGGTGGACCCCCAGCTCCTTCGCGATCCGGCCCACCCCGGAGCGCCCGTCCCGGGCGAGGATCTCCATCACCTGCGCCGCACGGTCCACAGACTGCACGCCGCCCGCCCGGGTGACCGCATGCTGCGGCTGCTCTGCTCCGATGCCCGAGCTGCGTCCGGCCGTCATCCTCATGACTCCCCCTCACCACTATGCGCAGTGCGCATGCCATTGCGCAGAGCGCACCTTGATGCCACAGTAAGGGACGGACACGATTCCTGGAGGCCACGATGACCGTGAACCCGAATCCCCAAGTGCTGCTGTACCCGCGCATCCGCAAGTCCCCGTTCTTCTACGCCTCGCGGCGTCACGGGGTCGAGATGTACAGCGTGTACAACCGCACCTACCACCCCCGGCACTACGGCGACCCCGTCGCCGAGTACTGGGCGCTGCTGGAGGGCGTCACCCTCTGGGACGTCGGCGTCGAGCGGCAGATCGAGATCTCCGGCCCGGACGCCTTCGACTTCACGAACCTGCTCGTCACCCGTGATCTTTCGAAATGTGCGGTCGGCCAGTGCAAGTACGTGTTCCTCACCGACCAGCACGGAGGGATCCTCAACGACCCGATCCTGCTGCGCCTCGAGGAGAACCGCTTCTGGCTGTCCCTGGCCGATTCCGACATCCTGCTGTGGGCCCGCGGCGTCGCCACCCACGCCGGGATGGACGTGCGCATCGAGGAGATCGATGTGGGCCCCGTGCAGGTGCAGGGCCCGAAGTCCTTCGCCCTGATGCGTGATCTGCTGGGCGACTCCGTGGCGGACATCCGCTACTACTACCTGCACGATTACACCATCGACGGGATCGAGGTGACCGTCTCGCGCACCGGATACACCGGGGAGATCGGCTATGAGATCTACGTCCACCACGCCTCGCGGGACGCCGAGCGCCTGTGGGAGCTGGTGCTCGAGGCCGGGAAACCCCACGACCTGCGAGTCATAGGCCCCTGCCACATCCGCCGCATCGAGGGCGGCATGCTCGCCCACGGCGCCGACATCACGGTGGACACCAATCCCTTCGAGGTCGGCATGGGCTACGACTGGATGGTCGACCTCGAGCAGGAGGCCGACTTCATCGGCAAGGATGCCCTGCGCCGGATCAAGCAGGAGGGCCCGGCCCGGAAGCTGGTGGGCCTGGAGCTCGGCGGAGAACCCCTCGGGAGCTACAACGACGGCTCCATGATCGACGCCTTCCCCGTGCACCACGAGGGCGAGGTGGTCGGCCGGGTCACCTCTGCCTGCTACTCGCCGAGGCTCGAGAAGAACATCGGCCTCGCCCTGGTCCCGGCCGCACTGTCCGACATCGGGACCCGGTTCCTGGTCGACACCGGGGAGCGCCCCGGCGCGCAGGAGCCCTCCGGAAAGGAGCTCGTGGAGGCGGAAGTCGTGCCCAAGCCGTTCATCGATCCCTCGAAGGAGCAGCCCAAGAGCGACGTCACCTCCCTTGGAACGGACCCCGCGAGCAGCGGCACCGGGACCTGAGATGGCCCCTCCCCCGCCTGTCGCCGAGGCGCTGGGCCCGGAACCGCAGTACGAGGTGATCCCGCTGCGCGGCATCGCCCATGAGGTCGCCGCGCAGCTGCCGCCCGGCTCGCGGGTGACGGTCACCGCATCCCCGGGCCAGGGACTGCCGGCGACGATCGGAACGGCATGCGAGCTGGCCCAGCAGGGATTCCGTGCGATCCCCCACCTCGCCGCCCGCATGCTCCGCTGCCGCGACGAGGTGGCGGAGCTGCTGGAGCGCCTCGCCGACGCGGGGGTGGCCGAGGTGTTCGTCATCGCCGGCGACGCGTCACCGCAGGCAGGCGACTTCCCCGGCGCCCTGGAGCTGCTCGAGGCCATCTCCTCCGCCGGATCAGCGATGACGGTGGGCGTCGGCGCCCACCCCGAGGGCCACCCCCATCTCGCGGACGCCGAGGCGACGCAATTGCTGGGAAGGAAGGCGGTGTACGCCTCCTATGCGGTCACCCAGATGTGCTTCGCGGCCGCGCCGCTGCTGGAGTGGACCCGACGGCTCCGGGATGCCGGCATCACCCTGCCGGTGCGCCCCGGAGTCGCCGCCGCCGTGGGCACCGCCCGGCTGCTGCGGATCGGCACCCGGATCGGCGTGGGCCGTTCCCTGCGCTTGCTCGGCGGGGAGGACCCCGGGATGCGCCGGTTGCTCTCCCCCGGTCGGTGGGAGCCCGGCCCCCTGCTCGAGGAGCTCAGCACGGCGACCGCGGAGGAACCGGGCCTCGCGCTGCTGGGGCCCCACGTGTACACCTTCAATGATCTCCGCGCCGCCCGAAGGGTCACTGCACGCCGCTGATCAGGTGCTCCTCGACTGATCTGGTGCTCCTCGACATGTCCGCTCCCGTTCGTCGCGGTTCCACCACCTGCCCAGGCAGGTCTGGCATCGTCGGGGTACCGATCCGTCCCGGAAGGAACCCTGCACCATGGACGACACAGCTCCGAGTGACACCGAGGTCTCTGCTGAGGTGGGTGCGCTGGTCGCCGCCCAGCAGGAGCTCTTGCTGCGCTCCGACGCGGATTCCGAACAGATCGCAGCGAGGCTGCGCCAGGTGCACGCAGAGCTCACCACTCTGCGGATGCACTACCAGTTCGGGATCGACGAGGTGCAGACGAAGGTGAACATCCTGCGCCAGGAGTTCGAGCAGATCCACGAGTACAGCCCCATCGAGCACGTCCGCTCGCGGCTCAAGTCCACCGAGAGCCTGATCGAGAAAGCCGTGCGCACCGGAGGCGAGATGTCGATCCCCGCCATCCGCGCACGGGTGATGGACATCGCCGGGATCAGGATCACCTGCAGCTTCGTCTCGGACGTCTACTGGATCGCGGACATGCTCAGCCGCCATCAGGATCTCGAGGTGCTCGCGGTGAAGGATTACATCGCCGCCCCGAAGCCCAATGGGTACCGCTCGCTGCACCTGATCGTGCAGGTGCCCGTCTACCTCTCCGAGCACACCGAACTGGTGCCGGTCGAGCTGCAGCTGCGCACCATTGCGATGGACTTCTGGGCCAGCACCGAGCACAAGCTGTCCTACAAGTACCGCAAGAACCTCCCCGCCCGTCTGCAGGCCGAGCTCGATGACGCGGCCAGAGTCGCCACCGACCTCGATCAGCGCATGGAGAGCCTCCGCGCCGAGATCCGACCACGGCCCGCGGGCGTCCCCACCACCGACGGCTTCCCCTCATGACCGGTCGTCCCGCCGACGCCGTGACTCCAGGCACAGCGCGGCCCATAATGGCGGGCATGACGGATTCGACGCGAACCAGACGTGTGCTGATCACCGGAGCGACCGGGGGCGTCGGCTCCCATCTGGCCACCACCTTGGCTGATCACTACGACCTCGTCCTCCACGGCCGCAGCCAGGACAAGGCCCCGGAAGGGATCACGCTCAAGCTCGCCGAGCTCAGCGAGTACGACGAAGTGCTATCCCTGATGGAGGGGATCGACACCGTCGTGCACATGGCCGGCGCCGCCTCGCCGGAGTCCAGCTGGGAGGCCGTGTTCGAGGCGAACCTCATCGGGGTCCGCAACGTGCTGGAGGCCGCGCGTGAGGCGGGCGTGCGCCGCGTGGTGCTCGCCTCCTCCAACCATGCGATGGGCATGTACGACCGCCACGAGGAATGGCCCGTCTACCCGCACCAGCTGCCCCGCGGTGACTCGCTCTACGGCGTCTCGAAGATCTTCGGCGAATCGCTCGGACGGTTCTACCACGATGAGCACGGGCTGGATGTGATCAACCTTCGCATCGGCTGGTTCTCCGAGGACCCGCTCGCCGCGAAGGAGGACATCCTGCGCGCGATGTGGCTCAGCCCGGCGGACTGCACGCAGGTGGTCCGCTGCGCGATCGAGGCCGAGGTGGCCTTCGGCCTCTACTACGCGATCTCCGACAACCCCAACCGGCGCTGGGCGCTCACCAATACCCAGCTCGAGCTCGGCTATCGGCCGCAGGACTCCTGGACGAGCCTCCCCGGAGCCGTGGAGCACGTCGTCGAGGGCGGCGCCGAGGTGCGGGACAACTGGCCCCGCGGCTCATGACCGCAGCCGCCCGGGCGGCGCGGCTGCTGGTCGCGCTGCTGATCCTCGCCGCCCTGCTCACCAATGCAGTGGGCGCGGCCCAGGACGGTCTGCTCGCACAGAACGTCTCCTACTTCACCAACCAGTCGAACCTGTTCTTCGTGGCGCTGATCCTCGCCGGGGTGACGCTGGGCGCGCGCCGGCCTCCGTGGTTCGACGAGGTGCGCGGGGCGGTCGCGTTCTACCTGGTGATGACCGGGATCATCTATGCCCTGCTGGTCGCGCCGCTGGACGAGCTGCTGCGGTGGGATATCGGATGGACGGGGACCGTGCTGCACCGTCTGGCCCCGGTCGCAGCGCTGGTGGACTGGCTGCTGACGGCGCGCCGCCGCGCACCGTCGGCACGTCGCATCCTGTGGTGGCAGCTGTTCCCGGTGGTGTTCCTGGCGGGCACCTGGGTGCGCGGCGGACTGACGGGCTGGTACCCCTACGAGTTCCTGGATCCCACGGCGAGCTCGTGGAGCCAGGTGCTGGCCACCACAGCAGTGGTGCTGGTGGCGTTCTTCGCGATTGCCACCGCGGTGCATCTGCTCGAGGGACGACTGCGAACTGCCAGAGTCCCAGCCCGGGAGGCCGAACTCGCAGTACGGTGATCAGATGAGCGCTCACACCTTCGATCCGACGGGACTCGAACCCCTCACCGCCACCGACGAGCAGCGCTCCGAGGCACCGCTCGCACGCACCCCCGACGGCACCTGGGTGGTGCTCGGGCATCCGGAGGCCGTCGCTGTCGCCACCGATCACGAGACCTTCTCCTCCGCCGTCTCCCGCTTCCTGCAGGTGCCCAACGGAATGGACGGCGAGGAGCATGCCGCATTCCGGGAGGCGACCGATCCGTTCTTCGCTCCCGAGCTAATGGAGGCCCTAGAGCCGACGGTCCGCGCTGTCGCGGCAGAGCTGGTCGAGGAGCTGATGGCGGATGTCGACGCGACCGGTACCGAGATCGATGCCGTCGCGGCGCTCGGCGCGGTGTTCGCGGTGCGCGCCCAGACCGCCTGGCTCGGCTGGCCCACCGCGCTGGAGCCCGAGCTGCTGCAATGGATGAGCGACAACCATGAAGCCTCCCGCTCCCGAGAACTCTCCCGCACCACAGAGGTCGCCGAACGCTTCGACACCCTGATCCGCTCCGTCGTGGCACCGCGGAGGGGGCTCGGCGCGGACGCCCCGGAAGACCTGACCACGGAGCTGATGCGGGTGCAGGTGAAGCTGCCGGATCCTGAGATCCCAGGGTCGACGCAGCGCGCGCTGCGCGAGGAGGAGATCGTCTCGATCCTGCGCAACTGGACCGGAGGCGACCTCGGCTCGATCGCCCTGTGCACGGGGGTGCTGCTGACCGCGCTTGCGGACGCTCCCGCGCTCACCGAGCGCCTGCGCCACGGGACCTTCACCGAGGCGGCGGCGATCGTCGACGAACTGCTGCGGATCGATGACCCCTTCGTCTCCAATCGCCGCGTGACCACCTGCCCGGTCTCGCTCGCCGGGCACCAGATCGGGGCGGGTGAGCGGGTGCTGATCCACTGGACCTCCGCGAACCGCGACGAGCGGGTCTTCGCGGACCCGAACCGCTTCGATGAGCAGGCGCATGGCGCGCAGAACCTGGTCTACGGCATCGGCACGCACGTCTGTCCGGGTCGTCCGCTGGCCACGCTCGAGCTGGTGGTCGTGCTCCAGGAGCTGCTCGCGGTGGCCGATGTGCACGCCGCAGAGACTGTGGGAGAGCGCGAGGTCGCTCCGGTGGGCGGCTGGGCGCATGCCCCGGTGGTTCTCACCCCACGCAGCTGACCCCGGCGCAGGGGAACCGCGGCGCTCCTGCACCGCGGGGGTGGAGTGCCACTGCCGTGGGGGCTCAGTCGTGAGGGGTCAGTCGTGGGGGCTCAGTCGTGAGGGCTCAGTCGTGAGGGGTCAGTCGTGGGGGCTCAGTCGTGAGGGCTCAGTCGTG
>NZ_JBQDLF010000059.1:0-17946 GCF_052095815.1 Brachybacterium sp.
ACGGTGTGCCGGTCGCGACGATCCCGCTGTTCCAGCTGGATATGTGGGAGCACGCCTTCTACCTGGACTACCAGAACGTGAAGGCTGACTACGTCAAGGCGGTCTGGAACATCGTGAACTGGGCCGATGTTCAGGCGCGGTTCGAGAACGCGACGAGCAACGCCTCCGGCCTGGTCATCCCCAAGGCCTGACCTGCTCCGGCGCATGATCAGCACCAGCGCCTGATCCGGCTCGGCGTCGGATCCGACTCAGTGCCGGATCCGATTCAGCGTCTGATCCACCTCGTTGCGCGGGCCGTCACCGGCCCGTGTCCGGGATGACAGCGGCCGGTCCCTCCACGGAGGGGCCGGCCGCTGCGCTGTCCGCACCTCACTCCCGCCCGACCGTTCCTCCACAGAGCCGCTTCGTCCACAGGAATCGCTCTGCACTGGAAGCGACGGGGCGCGACCGCGACGCTGAGGGCATCGGCAGGGAGCCGAGGCCGGGAAAGTCCCGGTACCTGAGGAAGGACACCGCCATGCGGGATATCCAGACCACCATCATGGGCAACGCCACCGCCGACCCCACCTCACATCCGCAGGACGACGGATCCGTCACCGCCAAGGTGCGGGTCGCGGTCACCGGGCGTTACTACAACTCGTCCGCGCAGGACTTCACCGACCGCAAGACCGAATTCGTCACCGTGTTCGCTCGGAAACAGCTGGCGCGCAACCTGCTCGCCTCGGTGCGCAAGGGTCAGCCGCTCATCGTCACCGGCCGGCTGAACACCTCCGAGTGGACCGGTGAGGACAACACCGCCCGCCACTCTCTGAACATCCAGGCAGAGGCAATCGGCCACGACCTCACCTTCGGCAGCACCAGCTTCGCCCGCCCTCTGCGGTCGGTGGATGTGCCCGATATGGATCCGAACACCGGGGAGGTCCTGCCCGCGGGAACGGCAGTCGAGGCTGACACATCGACCGGAGACGACGAGGCGACGACCGTGGAGGAGGGGTCGAACGACGACTCCTATGCGTCGGTCTTCTGAGCTCGACTCACCACCGGTCTCAGTCGGCGGCCTGCAGGGTCTGGACGAGAGCCTGGGAGATCTCCGGCAGCAGCGCGGCGCCGAGGACGTAGTCGTCCTTGTCGCTGCGCTGCACCGCAGACCAGGTGGTGCCGTCGGCCAGCGCAGCCACGACCACTCGCAAGGAGCTGCCGCTGGGCAGCTTCTGGTCCTTCTCGTCATCGCGGGCGCTCCACGCGGACGGTGCGAGGTCGCAGACGATCGCCCCGCCCGCAGCCAGCTCCGGCCACTGCGCCGACTCGAGCACGGCGAGCGGATCAGCCGCGGTGGGGGAGCCGTCGTCGAGATCGATCGGCGTGAGATGGAGATCGTCGGGGGCGCCGGCTTCGCCGTCTGCCGCGCCGAGCAGCGCGGCGAGCGACGGGGAGGCTGCCATCAGCTCCGCGCTGCGGGCCAGGGCGAACAGGCGTGGTGCGGGCAGAACGCTGCCCTCCACATGGCGGGCGACCTCGAGAACCGCAGCGGCAAGCGCGGCGGTGGAGGCGTCGAGTGGGTCCGGGGCCGGAGTCGTCATCGGATCGAGAGGTCCCTCACAGGTTCGGCCTGACAGAATGGGTGGACCGTCGCGTCTCGCGGCGGCACCACACTGTACCCGGATACCGGAGTCTCGTCCCCTGCCCAGCAGGCGATGTGATCACGGGCTCCGGCACCGAGGCACCTGAGGTTATCTGTGAGTTTCTCCGCCCCGTTCGGCGACATGCCACGGCCGCGCCCACGACCGGCCCCTGACGCGAGCTCTGGCGGTCCCCGGCGGATCTCGCCGCTGGCGATCACCATCGGCATCCTCGCGCTGCTGATCGTCCTGCTGGTCCTCGCCTCCGAGATCTGGACCAAGTACCTCTGGATGGACCAGCTCGAGTTCACCGATGTGCTCATGACCCGCTGGATCACCCAGGCGCTCCTGTTCCTGGTCGGCTTCATCGTGTTCGCAGTCCCGCTGTTCCTCAGCCTGCGCATGGCCTACACCAGGCGTCCCGTGTACCCGCCGGTCACTCGTGAGCAGGAGGCGCTCGAGCAGTTCCGCGCCGCCGTGGATCCGCTGCGCCGTGGGCTCACCTACGGTGCTCCGGTCGTGATCGGTGCCTTCGGCGGGCTGGCTCTGTCACGGGGCTGGAAGGACGTGCAGCTTTTCCTGCACCCCCAGGACTTCGGCCAGGTCGATCCGATCTTCGAGAATGACATCTCGTTCTACGTCTTCACCTTGCCACTCATCGACATGCTGATCTCCTTCGGGCAGTTCGTGCTGCTGGTCTCGATCGTCGGCGCCGTGATCGGTCACTTCATCTATGGCGGCGTCAGCTGGGGTCAGGACAGCGGGCTCGAGGTCACCCGGTCCGCACGGCGGCATCTCGGAGTGCTGGCCACGATCTATGTGCTGCTGCTCGGCGCTGGCCACTGGTTCCAGCGCTATGACCTGCTCACTGCCGTCCATACACGCTTCGAAGGCGCCTCCTACGCGGACCACAACGCCATCCTGCCCGCGCAGACCATCCTCGCGATCGCCTCGATCGTGGTGGCGGCGATGTTCGTGGTGTGGATCTTCCGCTCCGACTGGCGCATCCCCGCGATCGGCGCGGGCCTGATGATCCTCTCCACCTTGGTGGTCGGGAACCTCTACCCGTGGGCCATCCAACAGTTCCAGGTCCAGCCCAACGAGCGTGCGCTCGAGCAGCCCTACATCCAGAACAACATCGACGCCACTCGCACCGCGTTCAACCTCGACGATGTCAACGAGGTCCCGTACACGGCCACTACCGATGCTGAGCCGGGGGCGCTGCGTGAGGATGCTTCGACCACCGCGCAGATCCGACTGATGGATCCCAACATCATCTCGCCGACCTTCGAGCAGCGTGAGGCGAACCGCCAGTACTGGGGCTTCGACGAGGTGCTCAGCGTGGACCGTTACGAGATCGACGGCGAGCTGCAGGACACCGTGATCGGCGTTCGTGAGCTGCGGCCGGACAAGTTCGGTCTCGCCGATCGTTCCTGGGTGGATCAGCACGTCATCTACACCCACGGCTACGGCACCGCCGCCGCCTACGGCAACCGTCGCAACGCCGATGGCGAGCCGAGCTTCCTGCAGTCCGGCGTGCCGGGCAGCGGCGCGTTCAGCGAGCACGAGGAGCGCGTCTACTTCGGTCGCCATTCCCCGGACTATTCGGTCGTCGGCGCTCCTGAGGGCAGCGAGCCCGAGGAGTTCGACTACCAGCGTGGCAGCACCGATGACGAGGAGGGCGGGGACCAGGTCTACAACACCTTCCAGGGTGATGGTGGGCCCGCGGTGGGCAGCTTCTTCAACCAGCTGCTGTACGCGATCAAGTTCCGCGATCCCAACATTCTGATCTCCAACTACCTCAACGAGGAGTCACAGATCCTCTATGACCGCGACCCTCAGCATCGGGTCCGTGAGGTCGCACCGTTCCTCTCGCTGGACTCCGAGATGTATCCGGCCGTGGTCGATGATCAGCTGGTGTGGGTGGTCGACGGCTACACCACCACCA
This sequence comes from Brachybacterium sp., assembly GCF_052095815.1. NCBI lineage: Bacteria > Bacillati > Actinomycetota > Actinomycetes > Micrococcales > Dermabacteraceae > Brachybacterium > Brachybacterium sp. Next base: position 3,568 of record NZ_JBQDLF010000059.1, read on the forward strand.
CGGAATATCCGTACGCCCAGTCTGTGGATCTGGACCAGACGGTCAACGACTCCCAGACCAATCCGAACAACACGGCCGCCAACCGTGAACGCTCGGCGAATTACATGCGCAACTCCGTCAAGGCGGTCGTGAACGCCTTCGACGGCTCGGTGACCCTCTACACGTGGGACACCGAGGACCCGATCCTGAAGGCCTGGGCTGAGGTGTTCCCGGAGGCGCTGCGCCCGGCCTCCGAGATCAGCGGCGATCTGATGTCGCACCTGCGCTATCCCGCGGACTACTTCAAGTCCCAGCGCGAGATCCTGTCGACGTACCACGTCACCGACGCGGATGACTTCTTCACCCAGCAGGACTTCTGGCAGGTGCCGCCGGATCCCACCGTCCCGGCGCCGACCAACACCGATGGCACCACGGGCCAGCAGGCCCCGCAGCCGCCGATGTACCTCACGATGCAGATGCCTGACGCGGAGAACCCGCGGTTCATGCTCTCCTCGAGCTTCATCCCCTCCGACGGCCAGAACGTGCTCACGGGCTATCTCGCCGTGGACTCGGAGACCGGGAACGCCGAAGGGAACCCCGCCGACAGCTTCGGTGACATGACGCTGCTCGTGCTGCCGGCCTCGAACCCGGTCAACGGCCCTGGCCAGGTGCAGGCCACCTTCAACGCGGAGCCGAACGTCTCCCAGGCGCTGAACCTGCTGAAGTCCGGAAACTCCGAGGTCATCAACGGCAACCTGCTCACCCTCCCGGTGGGCGGCGGCCTGCTCTACGTGCAGCCCGTCTATCTGCAGTCCTCGCAGACCGGCGGCGGTACCCAGTACCCGTTGCTGCAGATGGTGCTGGTCTCCTTCGGCGAGAAGATCGGCTTCGCGCCGACGCTCGACGAGGCGCTGGACCTCGTCTTCGGCGGTGACTCGGGCGCCGACGCCGGTGATGCCGAGGTCGTCGACCCTGACGCACCCTCCGGCACTGCTGACACCGAGACGGGTGACGGCACTGTCGATGAGGGCGAGCAGGCTCCGGCCGAGGGTGAGGAAGGGCAGCAGGCCCCGCCGCCCGCTGCCGGGACCGCTCAGGAGCGCCTGGACCAAGCCCTCACGGATATGGACACCGCGGTCACGGATGCCGAGACTGCGATGGCCAGTGGGAACTGGGCCGCCTATGGCGACGCGCAGACACGTCTCAGTGATGCGCTGAACCGTGCGATCGAGGCGAACAAGGAGCTCGGCGGCACCGGAGTGCCGGCCCAGCCCTCCGATGGCGGGGGCGGCTGATCCGTCGCTGACCATCCCTCCCAGGACGCCCGACCGGCGCCGGCCCACGCCGGATCCGGCCGGGCGTTCCGGCGTCCAGGCAGGTGAACGGCCTATGAACGTGTCATGGCACACGTTCGACCACTCTCGGTTGGACGTGGGGGCGAGGGGGTCGTAGAGTTACACATGTCGACGCGGGGTGGAGCAGTTCGGTAGCTCGCCGGGCTCATAACCCGGAGGTCGTAGGTTCAAATCCTGCCCCCGCTACGAGATAGGGCCCCTGGCCAGCAGAAATGCTGATCAGGGGCCCTAGTTTTATGCTCGATCGCGGGGACCGCCTTCGCACGGTCTGACCTTCCTGTCCACCGGCTGACCCAGGCCAGGCTCTCGGTGTCGACCGGGGCGACGAGCGGCCAAGTGCGGTGAGAGCAGATGGGTTCGGCTCTGCAGACGCAGCTCGGCCTGGCAGAGTCCGTTCGGCACGAGGACTTGGACCCTTCGCACCTCGCCGATCAGCACCTCCTCACGGCCACCCCCAGGCAGAGGCTGGGCGATGCTCTGCGGCTCGATAGACGCAGGAGGTGCGGAGCCCGGGGCCCGTCGCGCTGAGGACGCTGCAGCGGGCCTCAGCAAGCCCCGGCCGGCTCAGAGACCTGGCTGCATGTTGCCGGGCGCGCTCAGGAGCCGTCGCGCTGATCCTCCAGGCGCGTTGCGGTGAAAGAGATCTGGTCGAAGACGACGTCGCAGCCCTCGCCGGTCGGCGACTGCACTTCGAAGCCGATCTGCAGAGAAGCGGGGGAGTCGAGGGCGAAGAGACGCACCATGTCCCACCGCAGACCGTCGAACGAGCTGTGGAACGCGTAGATGCCATCGATCCGGCTGATCCGCAACCACACCTGCTCGCCCTCGACGATCATCGCGTTCGCGTCATCGGAGACCTTGCGGTTGACCACCGACACCACGGTCGTGCTGCCGTCCGGGGCGGCCTCGAAGCACAGCTTCGCCCAGTGCTCCTCGTCGTGCCAGAGCATCAGCACCCCGGCATCGAACTTCGAGTGGAAGCCGACCGTGACCCGTGCGCTGAGCTGGAAGTCGCCCTCCGGCGCTGTACCGAACAGCGTCCCCGCATTGAGCGTGGGCTCCGCGCCGGGGAACGGCGCGATGAAGATGTCGGTTCTGGCCTCGGAGGTGGCCCGCAGCTCGTCCTCTCCGACAACTTCCCATGGCACCCGCGACGGTTCGAGCGGGAACGGGAGCGCGGGCAGGGTGAGGGCAGACATCACAGAACTCCTACGAGTCGTCCGGGACTCCTACGAGTCATCCGGGGCGGAACAGTCGTGAGCCGGGATCGGCATCGGACGCGCAAGCGGTCGAAGGCGAGTCTACGGTGGGGTGTTCGGCGGCATCGCTATCGGCATCGGCATCGGCATCGCCTTCGGCATCGTTATCGCCCTCGTCAGAGCCGTCGCTGAAGACCCCGAACGCCACCGATCCGGGTATCGACGTCGCGATAGCACCAGCCGTTGCACTGCGCGACCCGCACAGTGCTGGACGTGTCGCGGCGAGTGGTCGCAGATCATTCGAGCATCCGAATCGCATTTCTGGCACGATGTCCGCCATGACCGCGCCCACCGCCCCCGCATCCCGCACCCTGCTCTTCATCGGCGATTCGATCACCGATGCCGGCCGTCGAGAAGACCCCGAGGAGCTCGGCCACGGCTACGTCCGTCTGCTCGCGGAGCACTTCGCGGCCCACGAGCCCACCTCCACGGTGATCAACCGCGGGATCGGCGGGGACAAGGTCGCCGACCTCGAGGCTCGATTCGGCCCCGACTGCCTGGACCTCACCCCCGACCTGGTGACGATCTACGTGGGCGTCAACGACTCCTGGCACCGCTTCACCCGGGGTGAGCATGTTACCGAGGAATCGTTCGAGCAGGGCTACCGCCACCTCCTCGCGCAGCTCGCCGCCTCGGTGCCGGAGGCACCGGTGCTGATGATCATCCCGTTCGTCGCGGATATCGACGAGGAGCGCACGCGGATCCACAGCGACCTCGACGGCAAGGTGGCGATCATCCGCCGGCTCGCGCAGGAGCACGGCCACCGCATCGTGGATCTCGAGCAGGTGCTCGCCACGGCCCTCGCGGCAGGTCACACCCCGCAGAGCATCGCCGAGGACGGCGTGCACCCCACCCCGCCGGGGCACCGCCTGATCGCCGACGCCTGGCTCGACGCAGCAGGACGCTGAACGGCTCCTCACGCTGCGCCGTGGAGGTGACGGGTTCAGATCCCGCCGGTCATCCGTCCGATTCCGGCACCCCGTGGAGCCTCACCGCAGCGGCGCGGTCACATCCACCGAGAGGAACCCGCGGCGGAAGCTGCGGGCATCGAGCACCAGCAGCTGATCAGGGCGCCAGGGATTCCGCAGGTGCACATGACCGCTGCGCGCATCCGCGCCGACCACCGCGAACACATGGTTGCGGGGCAACGGGCCGGCGGCGGTGGGAACACGCGAGCTGAGCGGATGGGTGGAGGCGGCGATCGCCCGCCCCTCGTCGCGCCAGGTGATGATCTGCGCGGCGCTCGGCATCCGCAGCTGGGAGTGGACCCGCTCGCCCAGCAGCAGCTCGAAGCCGAAACGGGCGAAGCCGCGCTGCAGGAAGCGGTAGTCCCCGGCCACATGGGCGGCGATCGCCTTCTCGAGCACGCCCACCCAGCCCGGGTTCGCGCCGTCCCGTCGGCCGTACTGGAAGATCCCCTGCTCATCGACCGGCAGCATCCGATCCACGCGGATCGGGACCGACACCGCGGGCAGCCGCACCGTGACGATGCCCTCCTCCTCGGCAGAGAGGAGAGCACGCAGACGCTCCGGAGCCGTCTCATGGATCGCGAGCATCGAGGCCATCACCCAGCAGTCGCCGAGCCGCCCCTGACTGGGCCTCAGCAGCTGCGGTGGGGCGAGCGGGCCGTGGTCCGCCTTGAGCGCGGTGGCGCCCGGTCCGGGCCCGAGGTGATGGACAGTCGGGTCGGGGGAGCCCGTCTCCGGACCGGACCAGGCGGGTTCAGTGGCCCCGAGACGCGCATCGCGCGCCCGCCCGGTCAGGGCGAGCGCGCGAAGGGTGCGGCGCCAGGTGCGCACGCGCGGGCGGGAGCTGCTCATGAGGATCTCCGCCCGGACATCATGGAGAGGCTCAGTGCTTCTCAGCCGCGACGATCTTCTGGCCGGTGCGCTCCATGACCTCATGGAACCAGGGCTGGGAGATGTCGAAGGCCTTGTGCCCGGCGACCCGCTCGAACTCGACGGCGCGCAGCACATCCCCGCGCTCCTCATCGTGCCCGATCAGTCCCGAGCCACCCTCGAGAGCGACCTGGACCGCGTAGTCGGTCATCGACTTGATCAGGCGGATGTCCTCGGGGTTCGCCTTCGCGGAGCGGGAGAAGTAGCCGGACTTCTGGACCATGACCTTCTCGGCGCCGAGCTTCTCGGCGAACTGCTTCGCGAACCACTGGCCGGGGTTGATGGTGTCGATCTTGACGTGGCCGAAGGGGTCCTTCTCGGGCTCCTCGCCGCGCGCCTGCATCTCGGCGACGATCTCGGGGATGCCCGCACCCTCGGAGAGGAAGATGTTCACGCAGCCGGCCTCGTCCATGACCACCTTGAGGCGCTCGGCCTCGGCCTCGATGTCGAGCTTCAGCTCGGGCAGGAACACGGCGTGCACGTCCCAGCGCTCGGCGCGGTGCCCGATCCCGGGCAGCCACTCCTGCTGGGAGTGCCAGGTCTGGTAGTACTCGGCCGCCTGTGCGGTGAGGTAGCCGCAGGCACGGCCCATGACCTCATGGATGATCAGCATCTTCGGGTTCGAGCCGTGCTCGGCGATGATGTTCTGCGCGAAGATGCTCGACTGCTCTGCGGCGGACTTCGCACCGAGCGACTGCTTGATCGGCACGATGTCGTTGTCGATGGTCTTGGGCAGGCCCACGACCTGCATCTCGTGACCGTTCTCGTGCAGGAACTTCGCGAGATCCGCGGCCGTGGTGTTGGTGTCGTCGCCGCCGATGGTGTGGAGCACGTCCACGCCGTCGGCCTTGAGCTTGTTCGCCGCGACCTCGAGGGCGTTCTCGCCCTCCTGGATCAGGCCGCGCTTGACCAGATCCGCGGTGTTGGTGAGCTTCACGCGGGAGTTGCCGATGGGGGAGCCGCCGTAGTTGTGCAGCAGGCCGGCCTTCGCACGCACCTCGTCGTCCACCACGATCTTCTCGCCGGAGAGCAGGCCCCAGTAGCCGTGCTTGTAGGCGATGATCTCGACGTCGGGCACGAGCTCGGTGTACCGCTCGATGAGACCGCCGACGGCGGAGGACAGGCAGGGGGCATAGCCACCTGCGGTCAGGAGGGCGACGCGCTTGACGGTCATGGAGAAGGATTCCCTTCACAGTTCGGGGGCACAGTGCCCCGAGTCTACCGAGACGGCCTGGGGCCCGATGACGAAGGTCCCCGCGTGGACGCCGCGGTCGCCGCGACGAGGTTGACTCCGTGGGCGCCCGTTCGGATCTCCCGCCCGGACCAGGAGCGGAAAACTCAGTATTCGCGTCCTCAGGAGTCGCGGGCCGCGAGCGCCTCGAGGATCTCCTCATGCAGGCGACCGTTGGTCGCCACCGCACTGCCGCCGAAGGGGCCGTCCTCACCCTCGAGCGAGGTGAAGCGGCCGCCGGCCTCGGTGAGGATCGGGACCAGCGCGACCATGTCGTGCAGGGCGAGCTGCGGTTCGCAGGCCGCATCCACCGCGCCCTCCGCCACGAGCATGTAGGACCAGAAATCACCATAGGCGCGCGTGCGCCAGAAGCGCTGCATGAGGTTCAGCATCTGCGGGAGCCGGTCCTGATCCGCCCAGCCGTGCAGGGAGGAGTAGGACAGCGAGGCCTCTTCGATCGAGTCGACGGAGGAGACCTGAAGGCGAGAGGCGCTGTTGATCCGCGAGCCCGTCCACGCCCCTGCGCCCTCGCCGCCCCACCAGCGCCGGTTCAACGCTGGCGCAGAGACCAGGCCCACCACGGGGCGGCCATCCTCGATGAGGCCAATCAGCGTGCCCCAGACGGGCACGCCGCGCACGAAGTTGCTGGTCCCGTCGATGGGGTCGATGACCCACTGACGCGGCGACGCACCGGTGGAGCCGAACTCCTCACCGATCACCTGATCCCGGGAGCGTGAGCGCGAGAGCTGAGAGCGCACCAGCTGCTCGGCGGCGCGGTCGGCATCGGTGACCTCGGTGAGGTCCGGCTTGGTGGAGACCTCGAGGTCCTGTGCCTTGAAGCGGGACATGGTCAGCTGGTCCACGGCATCGGCGAGCACATGGGCCAGGCGCAGGTCATCGGCGAATCGACTCGACATGCGCCCACACTACGACCCGTGCCCGCCTGCTTCCCGCAGCGACGCGGACCCTCGGGAAGCCACCTGCGCGGCGCAGCGGCGGCTTCTCCGCGCTGCGTTCACAGCTCCCAGGGATCGTTCTTGCGCAGCGCGGTGGCCAGGCGCCGGTAGGAGAGCAGACGGGCAGGACCGGCGGTTCCCGCCTTGCCGCCTTCGACCAGCGCATCCAGAGCACAGTCCGGCGCGTCCTCGAGATGGGTGCAGCCACGGGGGCAGCATTCGGCGAGCTCCGCGAGGTCTGTGAAGGCTTCCAGCAGCTCTTCGGGGTCCACATGGCCCAGCCCGAAGGAGCGCACGCCGGGAGTGTCGATCACCCAGCCGTCGTCCTCCGGCAGCGCCATCGCGAGCGCTGAGGAGGAGGTGTGGCGGCCCCGGCCGGTGACGTCGTTGACCACTCCGATCGCCCGGTCGGTACCGGGGACCAGGGCATTCAGTAGCGTCGACTTGCCCACGCCCGAGTGCCCGATCAGCACGCTGACCCGCCCGGAGAGCCGCTCGCGCAGCTCCTCCAGGCCCACGATCCCGGGTTGCCCGGGACGCCCGGATTCGGCCGCCTCCTCGGGCAACTCCCGTCGCGTCCGCACATGATCGAGCCCCAGCGGCGCATAGGCGGTGAGGAACGAGTCGGGGGAGCGCAGATCGGTCTTGGTGAGCACCAGCAGGGCATCGACGCCGGCGACATAAGCCGCGACCAGGCAGCGGTCGACCATGCCGCCGCGCGGTTCGGGATCGGCGACAGCGGTCACCATCACCATCAGATCGACGTTCGCGACCAGCGGGCGCTCGGTCGGGTCGTCGTCATCGGCGCTGCGGCGCAGGAAGGAGCTGCGCTCCTGGATGCGCACGATGCGGGCCAGCGACCCATCACGCCCAGAGATGTCCCCGACCAGGCCGACCAGGTCGCCGGGAACGATGGGGGAGCGGCCGAGCTCACGGGCACGCATCGCGGTGACCGCGCGCTCCGCTCCGGTGCCCTCCTCGACGATCGTCCGCCACCGCCCGCGGTCCACGGAGACCACGCGGGCGGTGACGGCGTCCTCATGCTTGGGCCGGTCCTTGGTACGAGGCCGCGAGCCGCGCCTGCTGGGGCGGACGCGGATATCGCTCTCGTCGTACTCGCGGGCCGAGCGGCTCACGCGTCATCCACCGCCGGTTCCGGGTGGAGCATCGCCAGCCACATCCCGACGAAGTCGGGGAGGGTCTTCTGGGTGGTGCCGATGTTGACCACCCGCAGGTCCGGAACCCTGAGCCCGATGATCGCGCCGGCAGTGGCCATGCGGTGATCCTCGTAGCTCTCGAACACCTCGCCATGCAGCGGCCCCGGGTGGATCTCCAGCCCGTCCTCCAGCTCGACGGTGCGTGCCCCGATCTTCGACAGCTCAGTGACCAGGGCCTTCAACCGATCGGTCTCGTGGCCGCGCAGATGCGCGACTCCGGTCAGCCGGGACGGAGAGTCCGCGAGAGCGCAGAGCGCCGCCATGGTGGGCACCAGCTCGCCGACCGCGGACATATCCGCGTCGATGCCACGGATCTTCCCGGTGCCCTTCACGCAGAGCGTCTCGTCCTCACGCCAGATCTCACCGCCCATCCGGCTCAGCAGCTCCCGGTAGGCATCCCCCGGCTGGGTCGTGGTCTCGGGCCAGTCGTCAACCGCGATCGTGCCGCCGGTGACCATCGCCGCGGCCAGGAAGGGGCCGGAGTTCGACAGGTCCGGCTCGATGGAGACCTGCACCGGTCGGATAGGCCCGGCGCTCACGCTCCAGCTGTGCCGACCCTGGTCGTCGATGCGATGAGAGGCCTGGATCCCGGCCTGACGCATCGTCTCCAGCGTCATCTCGATGTGCGGCAGCGAGGGCAGCACCTGGCCCACGTGCACCAGCTCCACATCCGTCTCGGCACGCGCGGCGACCAGCAGCACGTTGGAGACGAACTGGCTGGAGGCAGAGGCGTCGACCTCGATCCGGCCGCCGCGCAGGCGCCCGGTGCCGTGCACGGTCAGAGGCAGATGCCCGGGCTGTCCGTGCTCGGTGATCTCGACGCCCTGCTGCCGCAGGGCGTCGATGACCGCATCCATCGGACGCTGCAGCGCGGCGTCGTCCCCGGTGAAACGGACGTCTCCGTGATGGAGGGCTGCGAGCATCGGCACGAACCGCATCACCGTCCCCGCCAGACCCGTGTGGATCTCGATCGGGTCGGCAGGATGCTCGGCAGGGGGCGGAAGCGGTGTCACCTGCAGGGAGCCGTCCTGCACCACCAGCACCGCGCCGAGTCGCTCGAGCGCATCGCGCATCAGCCGGGTGTCGCGGGAGACCAGGGCGCCACGCAGCGTCGAGGGTTCGTCCGCGGCGGCCGCCAGCAGCATCCAGCGCGCGGTCAGGGACTTCGATCCCGGGACCCGCACCAGCGCGTCGACGGGTTCGTCAGCAACAGGTGCGTTCCACAGCACCTCGGAAGCCATCAAGGTCAACCCTGCTGGACGGAGAGCTGCTTCTGTGCTGTCTGCACTGCGCCCTTCGCCTTCTTCTCCAGCTTGTCGGCCTTCTTCTCGAGCTCACGCTGCGTCGCAGCGGCCTTCTTCTGGCTGCGCTCGACGAACTTGTTCGCGCGGTAGCCCAGCGAAGGACGACCATCGTGATCCACCACTGCCAGCAGCACGCCGCCGAGCAGCCCGGCGTCGGTGAGGATCGACTGGACCTCATGGGTCAGCTCCTCGCCCCGCAGCTCCCAGACCTTCTTGCGTCCGGCCCAGCCGATCGAGGTGGTCAACAGCAGCGTCGCCGCCGCGGCGCGCGGGTAACGGTTGGTGGCGTACAGGACGCCGGCGCCGGCCGCGACCGCGCCGGCAGCGCGGATCACGGTGCGCGCATCGACGAAGCCGGGCGCTGAGCTCTTGGCGATCGCAGAATCGACCGCGTCGAAGGCCTGCGGGTAGACATCGATCTCCCGCTCGGGGTGGAGTGCGGTGCGCACACCTTCGAAGATGAAGGGAGCGGCGAGCAGCGGTCGTGCGATGCGGCGGACCAGGGCCATGGTGTCCTCACGTTCTTGACGGGTGTCAGCAGGTCCGGTGAGCCGGCCGTGTCGGGCAGCTCACCGGCGTCCAGACTACAGCGGAGGGAACATCCGCCGGGCCTCTTGCGTTGCACCGGGTGCATGGAGGGGACGGACTTGGCCGCCCCTGACGATCCCGCGAGACTCCGGCGGATGCCGGGAGAGGAGACGATGCATGTCCGTGACTGTGCTCGAGCACGCTCCGACCCGGCCCCGTGGCGTAGGTTGGAGGACGATGATCCAGACTGATGCCACCCCGAGCCCTGAGGCCGGCCCGCCCGAGGCAGGCCCCCCTGAGGCTGACCGGGCGCCGACGATCCCAGCCCCCGACGACGTGCAGGATTTCGACTTCGAGACCGAGGCGCTGTCGCACCTGGACTCCCTTTATGGTGGCGCCTTGCGGATGACTCGCAACCCGCATGACGCGGAGGATCTGGTCCAGGACACCTTCGTCAAGGCCTTCCGTGCTCGTGATCGGTTCACCCCGGGCACCAACATGCGCGCCTGGCTGTACCGGATCATGACCAACGGCTACATCTCGATCTACCGCAAGAAGCAGCGCAGGCCGAAGGAGGCCTGGACCGACACGGTCGAGGACTGGCAGCTGGCGGAGGTCGCGGGCCACACCAGCAGCGGTCTCCGCTCGGCGGAGACCGAGGTGCTCGACAGCCTCCCCGACTCGGCGGTCAAAGATGCGCTGGGCGAGCTGCGGGAGGACTACCGCATCGCCGTCTATCTCGCCGACGTGGAGGGCTTCGCGTACAAGGAGATCGCCGAGATCATGGACACCCCGATCGGCACGGTCATGTCGCGCCTGCACCGCGGGCGCCGACAGCTGCGCGAGCAGCTCTCCGACTATGCCTACCGCAGCGGCTTCCTGCGAGAGGACCCCACGGAGACCGGGTCGGACACAAGGTCGAGCACCGGGTCGGATACAGGGGCAGGTTCCGGGCCGGGCGCCACGACGGAAGCCGAGACGGATGTGCGGGACCAGACGATCACCTCGTCGGACGATCGGGAGGAGGAACGATGAGCGACAGCGACTACGCAGGGCGTGACAGCGACGACGCAGGGCGTGAGGATGCCGGGCAGCGGCCGCGACGGGATCTTCGCTACGGGCTCGAAGAGGCGCTCGACGGTGAGCTTCCCCGGGAGATGGTGGAGAAGATGCAGCGCCACACCGTGGACTGCCCGGAATGCGCCGATGAGTGGGAGCAGGTGCGCCGGGTGAAGGAGCTGGTGCGCCGCAGCTGTGCGGATCGCGCACCCTCCGAGCTCCGCGAGCGCATCGCCGTGCAGTGCCGGACCGTCTCGGTGACCCGCACCGAGGTCGACGGCAGCACAGTGCGCATCACCACCAGCTCGACCACCACCCGTCGCACGTATCCCGACTCCGACTGACGGAGAGTGGCGCCGCCGCGAAGAGACTGCCTTCGGGCGCCGACGCAGGCATGACGAGCGCAGGCATGACGAAGGGCCCCTCCCGCGATGGGAGGGGCCCTTCGTCATGTCGCTCGTGGCGACGTCACGGTCAGCTGTTGGGGCGCTTGCCGTGATTCGCGCCGCTCTTGCGGCGAGCCTTGCGCTTGCGTCCTCGCTTGCTCATCACGATCTCCTTTCTTCGCCCGGGGGAACCCGACGATTGTGCCACATCACGCCGCCCCTGGAGTCTCCCGGAGGGGGCGCATGAACTTTGCTGAGTCCGAGGTCACTCGGCCTCGTCCCTGCTCAGGGGCGGGTGAGTCAGGATGAGGTGCCCAGCCAGGAGCCGAAGCCGGCGTGCAGCACCAGCCAGGCCATCAGCCCGTAGCCGGTCTGCCCCGGATGGTCGCCCGGTGAGCGGGACAGGTCGCTCTCCCACTGGTCGTGACCCGTCAGACCGCCGACGGTGTCGACGAAGGGGATCCGACGACGGGAGCAGACGTCCTCGAAGGCTGCGGAGAGCTCACGGACGGAGCTCGTGGTCCCCGGGTCGCGGCTGGGCGGCGGGCCGACCACGAACGCGGGGATCCGCAGACGCTCCAGCCCGTCGAGGATCTTGGCGAGGTTCAGGCGCGAGCGGGCCAGGGAGATCCCCGCCTCGACGTCGCCGCGTCCCATGGCCACCACCACCCGATGATCGATCGATCCGTCGGCCTGCCCCTGGGTCGAGAAGCGACGCTGCACCTCTTCGTCCCAGCGCTCGGCCAGGTCCGCGGAGCTCTGCGCGGGCAGTGCCGCGGTGAAGACGTCGATGCGGCTGTCCGCACCCTGCTCGCTGGCCACCGCTCGTCCGAGCCAGCCCAGTGCGCGGGCGTCACCGACCCCGGCGAGGAGCTCGTCTCCGAGCGCGATGATGCGGATCCGGGGTTCCGGATGCGGGGCGAGCGTCATGGGCACGGTGGGCACCGGGACCTCCTGGACGGGGACGGGGACCTCAACACTAACGGCGTCAACACTAACCGCGTCGCGGGCCACGGGCGAACCCGTGACCCGCGAGGAATCAGGCGTCGAAGGCCCGATCGAGCAGATCCTCCTGCTCGACCTTGTGGGTCGCGTTCGAGCCGGTGGCGGGGGAGGCGGAGGCCGCTCGGGCGACGACCCGCAGCGTGCGACCGACCTCGACCGCGAAGTTCATCGCCATGAAGCTCCAGGCGCCCTGGTTCTGCGGCTCCTCCTGGACCCACACCAGGTGGGCGTCGGGGTAGCCGTCCAGCGCCTTCTTCAGCTGCTCGCTGGGCAGCGGGTAGAGCTGCTCGACGCGGACGATCGCAGTGTCGGTAGTGCCCATCTTTTCGCGGCGGGCGGCCAGGTCCCAGTAGACCTTGCCGGAGGCGATCAGCACGCGACGCACCCCGGCCGGGTCCACGGTGGTGTCCGGCAGGACAGGCTCGAAGGTCCCGGTCGTGAAGTCCTCCACGCCGCTCACCGCTGCCTTGTTGCGCAGCATCGACTTCGGGGTGAAGACCACCAGCGGCTTCTTGGGCTCTGCGAGCGCCTGCTTGCGCAGCAGGTGGAAGTAGCTCGCAGGGGTCGACGGGGCCGCCACCCGCATGTTCTCCTCCGCGCACAGCTGCAGGAAGCGCTCGATGCGGGCGGAGGAGTGGTCCGGTCCCTGGCCCTCGTAGCCGTGCGGGAGCAGCATCACCACGCTCGAGTTCTGGCCCCACTTCTGCTCGGAGGCGGAGATGAACTCGTCGATGATGGTCTGCGCGCCGTTGACGAAGTCGCCGAACTGCGCTTCCCACAGCACCAGGGAGTTCGGGCTCTCGACCGAGTAGCCGTACTCGAAGCCCAGTGCCGCGAACTCCGAGAGCGAGGAGTCGTAGACATTGAAGCGAGCCTGGTCGTCAGAGAGGTAGGACAGCGGGGTCCAGGTGTCACCGTTCTCATGGTCGATGAGCACGCTGTGGCGCTGCACGAAGGTCCCGCGTCGGGAGTCCTGGCCCGCCAGTCGCACCCGATGCCCCTGGAGCAGCAGCGAGCCGAAGGCGATCAGCTCGCCGAAGGCCCAGTCGATCTTGCCGGAGGTGGACATCTGCGTGCGGCGCTGGAGCACCGTCATCAGCTTGGGGTGGACGGTGAACGAACCCGGGATGTCGGTGTGCGCCTTGCCGATCTGCTCGAGCACGGCGGGATCGAGGGCGGTGCGCACCTCCTCGGGCTCCGCAGCGTCCTGCTGAGCGTCCGGCAGCTCCAGGCCATTGACCGTGTCCGTGTCCGAAGAGCTCGCAGCGCCCCCGCGCGTGGAGGCGAACGCCTCATCCAGGTGATCCTGGAAGTTGCGAACCAGCCCTTCGGTCTCCTCTTCGGTGAGGTCTCCGCGCTCGATCAGCGCCTCCATGTACAGCTTGCGCGTGGAGGGCTTCTCCGAGATCAGCTTGTACATCTCGGGCTGGGTCATCGAGGGATCGTCCCCCTCGTTGTGCCCGCGGCGGCGGTAGCAGACCATGTCGATGACGACATCGCGCTGGAACTTCTGACGGAACTCGAAGGCGATCTCGGCGACCCGCACGCAGGCCTCCGGATCGTCGCCGTTGACGTGGAAGATCGGCAGCTGCGTGGACTTGGCGACATCCGTGGAGTAGTACGAGGAGCGCGAGGAGTCCGGCAGCGTGGTGAAACCGATCTGGTTGTTGATGATCACGTGGATGGTGCCGCCCGTGCGGTAACCGCGCAGCTCCGAGAGGTTGAGGGTCTCGGTGACCACTCCCTGGCCAGCGAACGACGCATCACCGTGCACGAGGACCGGGAGCACCGGGAACTCCTCGGGCCGCTCGAGACGGTCCTGCTTGGCGCGGACGATGCCCTCGAGGACCGGGTTCACGGCCTCCAGGTGAGAGGGGTTCGCTGCGAGGTACACCTTGGTGGACTCGCCGTCATGCGAGGTGTAGGTACCCTCGGTGCCCAGGTGGTACTTGACGTCGCCGGAGCCGAGCTTCTTGCCGTAGTTGCCCTCGAACTCCTGGAAGATCTGACCGTAGCTCTTCCCGGCGAGGTTCGAGAGCACGTTGAGGCGGCCTCGGTGGGACATGCCGATGCAGACCTCTTCGAGACCGTTGTGCGCGGCGCCATGCAGGACGGCATCCAGCATCGGGATGACGGCTTCGCCGCCCTCCAGCGAGAAGCGCTTCTGGCCCACGAACTTGGTCTGCAGGAAGGTCTCGAAGG
>NZ_JBQDLF010000060.1:0-17876 GCF_052095815.1 Brachybacterium sp.
CGCGAACAGGGAGATCAAACGTCCGCCCACAGGGAGATCCCGATGTCCCTTGACAGACCCGGGTACAACACGCACAAGCGTACAAACGCTCCTGACCTGCGGTTATGCTGTGCACCTTGTACGCGTTCCCGCCGAAGTGCCCCTTCTGGACCCCTCGATATCGCTCTGACCTGCATGTTCGCCGAAAACGTACGCGTACAAGGTCGGTACAGCCTCCGAGCGCCCGATCCAGAGCTCCGGAGACTGCTCCCGCTCGTGCCGCCGGCAACCCGGAGCCCTCTCCGGTGTGACGGACATCACATGAGAAGGTGTCTCCCGTAGCGGGAAGAGTCTCTTACACATGGTACTGTAGGTGTCACAACCGAATAGAAGCCCCGGAGGCCGAGTCCTCCACCGCCTGTCAGACCGGGCGGCTCGGGGCAGGGCATCAGTGGACCGCGCGGAGACGTGCGGCGGCCCAGTGGCGGGACAGCTAGGGAGCGACCCGCTCGGCATCAGCCGACGCGACTCACGCGGCGCACATCGCGGAGCACAGACCGGTAGGGGCGTCACCCCCGAAGACCGGTCGGTGGACCTTCCTGACACACAGCACGCACGAAGTCGCAGAGCCCTCTCCCTCGTTCACAGGACGAGTAGGAGAGACCCCCAATGGCCGCACGAGTGCGCACCACCGCCCCCCGCCTGATCCAGCGCGACGAAGTCCAGATCGACCCCGCCGCGTTCGGACTGACCGTCGAGGTCCGCGATCCGGAGATCATCCGCGACCTCATCGCCGACGGCAGTCTCGACGCCGTCATCTCCAGCGCGATCACCGCCGAGCTCATCGGCATCTCCGATACCTACCTCCGCAACCTCCGCTCGGTCGGGCAGGGGCCGGTCTCGCTCCGGTCCGCCACCACCGGCCACACCACCGGCTACCGCCTCTCCGACGTCCGCGCGTACATCGCGGGCCTGGATGACGACAGCGGCACCAACGCTGACGCCTCCACCGGCGGTGCGGCATGAGCGACACCACCCAGAACACCCTTCCCTCCGTCGACACCGTCACCGGCTCGCCCGAGTGGATCGAACTGGACGACGTTCCGGACGGCGCCCCGGAGCACATGTGGTACGCGATCGAGCGTGGCATCTCCTCCGGCGTCATGGTGGCCGCCTCCTGGACGAGCGTGGACACCCGCACGGAGGCCGAGGCGATCCTCGACGAGCAGTGCGGCTCCGTGCGCTTCTCCAAGCCCGTGATGGACCGTCTCGACGGCGGAGCGCTCATCATGCCGCGCAGGCGCATCGACGGCTCCGCCGGTGCCCCGCAGATCCGCCTGGACGACCCCCGCGTGGACGAGGACGGGAAGGCTACGAAGTTCGAGACCCCCTCGCGCTTCGCCACCGAGAAGGCCGGCCTGGTCCTCGCGCCCTCCGCGCCCATGTGGTGGGCTCCCCGGTCCTGGATCTCCGACGTGACCGTCCCCGTCATCATCTCCGAGGGTCCCAGCCGGGAACTCGCGATGGTCACCGCCGCGATCGCCGAGGAGGTGGCGGTCCTGCCCGTCACCCTCACCGGCGTCTCCATGGGCACCGGACGCGAGCACGAGGAGGACCACACCGGGAAGCGGGTCGTCAAGCGCCGCTGGCTCGAGGCCGACATCAAGAAGCTCGCCCTGCCGGGGCGCTCGTTCTACATCGCCTTCGACCACGACGTCCTCGTCAAGCGCCAGGTGCGCCGCGAGCTGGGCCACCTGGTGGACCTCCTGCGCGAGGCAGGGTGCGTCGTGCGCATCATCGTCCCTGCCGCAGTGGACGGCGTCACGGGCACCGGCCTGGACGACGCCCTGGCGGCCGGACAGACCCTGCAGGGCATGGTCGCTGAGTCGCTGGACGAACTTCCGAGTTCCGGCCGGGGTCCCACCCGTCGCTCCACCATCCTCGCCACCCTGGACGAGCCCACGAAGACCGAGGTTCTCGAGGGTGAGGTCACCTTCCCGGATGACGAGGCGCCTGCCGACCCCGGCTACGTGCCCGGAGTCCGGGGCCGCGTCATCGACGCGACCCCCTACTCGCTGGGCGACCTCACCGGCACGGCGTCGGGCATCGACCAGCTCTCCACGACGGTTGGCCTCCCCAGCGCGGAGGTCATCCGTCTGCACGGGTCGATCACCTGGAAGGACGTCTACACCGCGAAGAGCATCGCTCGCGGACTCGCCTCCCTCCTCCAGGACTTCTTCCGCTACGTCACCGAGACGTCGTCCTGGATCCGCTACGACGGCTCCCGCTGGGTCCCCACCCAGGCATCCGTGGTCCGCCAGTTGGTGGAGGGCGTCACCCAGGCCGAGCGCGACGCCGCAGTGGCATCGGGAGACGAAAACCGCGAGGCTCTCTCGACGACTCTGAACCTCTCCCGCTTCGATGCCTCGGTCGTCACGAGCCTCGAGCCGCGCCTGAGCGTCTCGGTGCACGACCTGGACGCCGACCCGGACGTACTGAACGTCCTGAACGGCACCCTCGACCTCCAGACCGGGACGCTCTACCCGCACAGCCCCAGCCACCTCATGACGAAGATCGCCGGGGCGGCGTACCGCACCGAGGACTCCTACTCCGAGGATGAGGCGGAGGCCCTCGCCCAGGCCAAGAAGGACGTCGCGGCAGTCGTGTCGACGACCGGTCCGGAGACCGAGGTGCACGACCACCTGGAACTCATCATGGGTCAGTCGGCCACCGGCCACCGC
The DNA here is from genome assembly GCF_052095815.1 of Brachybacterium sp. Lineage (NCBI taxonomy): Bacteria > Bacillati > Actinomycetota > Actinomycetes > Micrococcales > Dermabacteraceae > Brachybacterium > Brachybacterium sp. Next base: position 2,721 of record NZ_JBQDLF010000060.1, read on the forward strand.
GCCACCGGCGACATCTCGCTGGTGGTCATGGAGGGCGGCGCGTCCAACGGCAAGTCTTCGCGCTTCAACCTCCTGCAGGCCACCCTCGGCGGCTACTGCGTCCAGGTGAGCCGGAAGGTGCTCCAGGAGGAGAGTTCGGACTCCAACGAGCGGGTCGCCCTCTGGGGCGCACGGCTCGTCCTCGTGGAGGAGCTGACGAACCGATCCGGCTCGATCGACGGATCGGCGATCAAGGATCTCACCGGCACGAAGTCGCTCAAGGTGCGCCCGCTGTACTCCGAGTGGCTCACCGTGCCGATGACCGCCAGGATCATCGCCTCGACCAACTCACTCCTGCGAGTGACCGAGGACGACCTGGGCATGTGGCGCCGCCTCCAGCGGATCGTGCACCCGTACACCTACGTCGAGAAGCCGACCAGCCCGCGCCACCGTCCCCGCGACGTGCGCATGGAGAACATCGAGGAGGACTCGTACGTCCGCGAGGAGTGGCTTCGTCTGCTCCTGCGAGGCGCCATGCGCTGGTACGCGATGCCCGACCGGAAGCTCCCCGGCCACGACGCATGGCCCGACAAGATCGTCTCGGACACCGCAGTGTGGCGCTCGGGCGAGAACCCCGCCGCCCGCATGGTCGAGGACCTGCTGGAGCCCTGCGAGGGCGCTGTGATCACCCTCGCCGACCTCCGCCGCGCCGCGAACCTCTGGCTCCACCACGAGGGGGCGCTCACGTCGGCGAACTCCAAGTGGTCCGAGAAGACGGTCCGCACGGCGATCCTCCAGGCCGACGTGGTCCGCGACGAGTGGGGCGTCACGTCTTCTCGCCAGCGGATGACCGCCGAGCGCGCCGCGCGCCGCTCGGTCATGACCGTGCGAGACGGGCGTGGGGTCCGCCGCGAAGACCCCACCCCCGTCGACAACGCCATCCCGATGGCCTTCGGGATGAAGTTCACCGACTACGTCCTGGATGTCCGAAACATCTGGTGACCCCACCAGCACGACACCGATCCGATCCGATCGCCAAGGAGAACACCATGAACACCACCGACACCACCACCCGCGTCCTCTACATCTCGGACGCTCCTGACTTCGTCCAGGGGCTCCCCGTGGGCACCGTCATCGTCCATCTCCGCACCGACCCGCCCCACAGCTACCCGCAGGCCGCTGAGCGCACCGCAGACGGCCCGTGGGCCGCTTCGGGCACCAGGGGCGTCTACAACCTCACCGACGCCGAGATCGTCGCTTCTGGGCTCCCCTGGATGACGCTGACCGTGCCGCCCGCCGATACGGCCGACGCCCTGGAGCACCCCTCCACCGCCTGGGGCCACCCCCGCTTCTGCGACCACTTCACCGCCGGGGACTTCACCTCCTCCGCCGACTACGTGGATCCGTCCTTCGTCTACGGGCACTCCCCGGCGGGACGCCTCATGGCCTACATCCGCCGGTGGGTGCCGACCGAGGACGACACCGCCCCGGACGTCTACCAGTGGGCACCGATCACGCACCACGCACCTCCCATGCCCGACCCCGTCGCCGACCGCCTCATGTCCGGGTGGACCGCCGCCCGTCTGACCGCCTGACCGACCACCGCACAGCACACCAAGGAGCACCGCCATGAACACCACCACCCACACCCCCGTCGCCCCGATCGATCCCTTCTTCGAGGACGCGGTGGACGCCGCCCCGGAGTTCGATCCGGACGCCCTCCCGACTCCCGCCCAGTGGGCCGAGCTCGACGATCGTGTCACCCGCCTGTGGGCCGAGCACACCAGCCGCAACAGCGGCAACTGACACCGCTGAGAAGACCGAGGAGCACACCGCCATGACGACGAACATCGACACCGCCGACGACGAGAGCACGCCGACCGCCGCCGACATCCGCACCGCCGTCCTGGCGGTCCGGGACCTCACCATCGAGGCCCTCACCGCTGGCCCCGCCACCCCGCGCTCTGCCGATCTCTCCGGCATGCCGCGCGGGGGCGGGGGCATCGACCGGCCCCTGCCCGGGGGATCGTCCACCTCCCTGCTCGGCCCGTACTCCGAGCCGACCGACGACACGTCCTACGAGCCCGACGACTCCCCCGTCGTCGCGCAGACCATCGTCGGGTGGGCACGCACCGTAGCCCGTCTCCGCTACGCCGCCGAGCCTCACGCGCTCGGTCCGGCCTTCACCTTCCTCGTCACCCAAGCGGACTTCGTCGCGGCCCAGCCGGCCCTCGCGGCGCGCCTCGCTCGGGAGGTCGAGGCCGTCGCCGCGGCGCTCCGCTCCGTCGTCCTGCCCGAGGTGGACGAGCGGCACGACTCCCGTCCCATGACGCTCCATCTGCCGGCGCTGGCCGGCGCCGTCCCGGACGACGCGATGCTCCTGCCGAGGGACGCCGAGAAGTTCGGCATCGACGGCGTCGCGGCATGGGCCTCGGTCCGCCGCTCGCGTCGCTCCGGCTACGGACCCCTCGGGGAGCCCGACTCGCAGGGGCGCTTCGAGATGAGCGGCTACCGGGCGTGGGTCGAGTACATCGAGGCCGAGCGCGCCCGCCGCGCGGCACGCACGGAGGTGGCGGCATGAGCGCCACCGACCGCTTCGGGGAGACGGTCCGCGTCGCGGATCCCGACTCGCTCACCGGCATGGTCCATGAGATCGCAGACCGCGCACGGCGCATCTCTCCGAGGCTCAACGAGTACGACATCACGGAGGCGCGCGGAGTCTCCCGCGTCCTCCTCACCCGGTGGACCCGAGGCGTCCCGTGCTCGGGCCTGCCGGACCCGGCGGCGACCCTCGCACGCGCCGCCGCGTTCCTCTCCGACATGCTCGACGGCGGCGATGCGGATCGCGTCGGAGACGAGGAGGGAGGCGACATCGACGAGGCCGAGGAGACCCTCGTCCGGCTGATCGCCGAGCACCCCGAGGACGACTGGCTCGGGCACCTCGAGTCCGTCCTCCCGGCGGCTCTGGCGGCCGCTCGGATCGTCGACGCACCGCCGTCCTTCCGGCTCGTCGAGTCGATGCACGGACTGCGCGGAGTGACCCCCATCTCCGGTGCCGGCGTCGTCCTGACGACCGACACCTGGCTCACCGGAACCGAGTGCCGGGAGCTCTTCCCCCAGGCGTCCCGGATCATCGAGAAGGCGATCCGAGACCGCGACGCATCGCCCGAGCCGGAGTCCTCGACCGCGCGCTCGTACCTCCCGCCGCTGGGCCACATCGATGCGCGCACCGCCATCGACACGGCCGTCCGTGTTCGTCACGCGATGGAGCGCCGAGCGGCGTAGAAGGCGCACTCCCGACGCGACGCGCCCCTGTTCCGAACGACGGATCGGGGGCGCTTCGCTGTCTGCGCCCCACCCGTCCCTGTGACCTGGTTCACAGACAAGAAGGCCACTGATAGTGCAAGCTGAAAGGTTTGCCGGAAGTGCTTGACATCGCCTTTGCGAGCAGTGCAAGATTGTCCTGAGGGACAGCCATGCCTGCTCCCCGGCGCCATCTCCTCGCCGGGTCGAGTGGTCGCTGTCCCTTCGTCATGTCGAGCGTCTCGTGCTGGGGCGACTCCGTGACTCTCTACCGCCCGGGCGGGTTCAAGCGCCGACACGCGCGTCACACCCCATGGACCCCATGTGTCCGAGCCACCCGCTCGGGCGGTACGCAGATTTCCCCCTCTCGGGGCGCACACCGTGCGCACTGATCGAGGGGCCAACGTCGGCCGACCCGCCGAGCCAACCCGCCCATCTCATCGCCCCTCCGGCTTCCCCACCCATGCGCCCGGAGGTGCTCGGCTTGTCTCTGTCCACCGTCTACGTTTCGCCCACCGAGGCGATCGACTCTTCGATCTTCGCGTGGGGCTACCACCAGTCCTCGTGCGCGCACTGCTCACGACCAACCGCTCATCGAGACCGCGACCGAGTCGCCTTCTGCGGGCCGACATGCCGTCGTCTGCACACTCGTCGCATCGAGTTCTCTCACGCTCACGGCATCACGTACAGCCGCCCGTACCGCACCGGCGAGTTCATCGCATTCCGGGAGGCACTCGCCCCCGGCTACGACGGGTGGGCGTCAACCGAGACCGTCATCGCCGAGCACTGCCTCATCGACCCGGACACCGGATGCTGGTACTGGCTCGGCGGGACGGAAACGTCCGGCTACGCCGACGGCGGTGGCGGACTCCGGCTCGTCCACCGTCACGCCCTCGCCGCGTACCTCGGACTCGAAACCCTTGGCGCCGGCACCGTGCATCACACCTGCCCCGGCGCCAACAGACTCACTCGCCGGTGCCTCGCTCCCGAACACCTGCAGATTGTGAGCCGTCACGAGAACGTCGCCGAGATGATCGAACGGACCGCCTACCGAAGCGCGATCGAGCTCCTCTCCGACGCGCTCCGCGCTCTCGATCCGGAACACCCGGCACTCGATCGGGCCGCGAAGATGGCCGCCTGACCGACCCCTCTCGGGACGTCGCGACGGAAAGTCGAAAGTTGTCACTTTACGGACGTAGGAATCCCACATCCTGGACACGCTCCCGCGCCGCTCGGGTCCCCCCTCTGGGAAGTATCCGTTTTCGATGCAGAGCAGTGCGTAGGCATACGCCAGCAGATCAACGTTTCGTCGAGCGTCACGCAAGCGTCCCGTCTCTCCGAGCGCTCGTCCTTCGGACTGCGGCAAGGCTCCCCAGCGAGTCTTCTGGCAGGCCCTCGCTTCGACAACGGCAAGCCTGGCTGAATGACTCCGTCTTGCTCATACCCGCTCGCCGCGCGGCCGTCACAGAACATCCGCCTCCGGCGGGAACACCCGCACACAGCACGCACGACCAAGGAGAATCATGAACAGCGCAAGCGCCAACGGACCCGCCCTCTCACTCGTCACCTCGTCCGACCAGTCGCGCGAGCGACGCACCACGCTGAGCGCCGACGGAGACCGTCGGCCGATCCTCGCCTTCCAGCTCTCCGGATCGCACATCGGCACGAGCATCACCGCCGTCGAGGACGGCATCACGGTCACCCTCACCGCAGACCGGATCGAGCACACCTCCGACTGCGTCACCATCACGGACACCGACGACCCGAGCGACCCCGTGGTCCTCCACCGCATGGCGGAGGTTCTCGTTCCCACTCGGGTCCAGATCGACGCACTCGTCGACGACGACCGATCCGCCGCCTGAGCGCGGCACCCACCCGCACAAGGATTTCTCGCCCATGAACACCACCATCGGACAGCGCGTCTGGGATGACGTCCCCGTTGCCAACTTCTCCGCGACCGACGAGCCCGTGCAGGGCCTCCTCACCGACGACCAGCTCTCCGACTCCACCGACGCCGAGGTCGCACGGGTCCTCTCTTCGCGCGTCGCACCGACCGACGCCCCGGACATCTTCCACGCCGAGGATCTCAACGAGTTCGACAACGAGGCCGTCGCCGACAACGAGTCCGTCGGCAATACCACTCTCGCGGCAGTCGACCTCTCGGGCCGGTTCCTGTTCGACCGCGTCGCGGTACCGACCGACTCCACTCCCGAGACCATCACCCCCGCGCGCATCGACCACAGCTACGACACCGACAGCGATGTGTGGCAGGTCACGCTTCATGGCACCGACGGTCGGGAGTTCACCTTCGACCCCGAGGTCACCGTCATCGCTCTCGCCCCCGGCGCAGAAGTCCAGTCGGCGACCCGCTACTACGACAAGTCGTCCGTCGCGCGCATCGGCGCTTGACCGACGCCGGCGACAGCTCACTAAGGGCTGTCGCCCATGCCCGATACCCGACCGCACAGCACGCGGCCGGGGATCACCTCACGCCCAAGGAGAACTGACATGGCCGGGTTCCTCGCCGCCGTCATCACCAGCCTGCTCATCGCTTTCGCCGTCGTCATGCTCGTACTCGCCATCGGGTACGCGGCGGGCTTCGCGTGCGGCGGACGTAGCACGCCTGGCCGCTATGCACTGCGCATCGCCATCGCTCTGCCGGTCGCTATCGCCGCCGTCACGGTGTCCGTCCACTACCTCGCCCCCGGTTCGCTCCCGCCCTACCTCGTCATCGCGGCGTTCGGCTTCGCGGCGGGCTACAAGGGCTACAAGAAGACAACGGGGATGTCCAAGTGACCGATCGACTCACGCGCACCTTCGACCACCGACCGACCGAGTTCACGACCGACATCCCGCGCTCCGGATCCATCGCCGTCCAGTGGCAGACCCGGGACGCTACCGCCGTGGCGTCGGCGTACACGATCGTCGCCGTCACCCTCCCGGACCGCGACGTCGACGTCTCTCGTCAGTGGCACAACGCCGTCGACGACACGGACGACGATCACGCCGTCCTCATCGCGGTGCGCGACCTCATCGAGGACGCGCTCCGACACCGTCTCGCCGGACCCACCCCGGCCGAGAAGGCAGTCCGCTACGGCGTCCCGCGCCGCCGCTGACAACACCCAACCCAGCACCAAGGAGACACGCCCATGTCCACGAACACCACCGACTGCGTCGCTCACGCCGCGTCCGACATCCGCCGCACCACCTACCTCGCCGTCACCGCCGCGATCTACCTCTCGGCCATCGTCGCGATGCCCTACCCGAGCCAGACCCACGCCGGCCTGATGTACCTCGGGCTCTCGGCACTCGTGGCGATCGCCGCGTACCTCGGGCTCGCCCGGGCGGGTGCGTACTCGTCGATGCGCGGCGCTCCCCGCCACGCGCTCCACGCGCTCTCCTCGGCCTCCGCCGGCGTCGTCACGTTCTTCGCTCTGGACGGCCTGGCATCCGCCGTCAGCGACCTCTCCATCGCGCTCGCGCTCGGCATCGGAGCGGACTTCGTCGCCGTCGAGCGGGCCTACGCGGTGTTCGTCTACGTCGCACTGACCGTCGCCGCCGCACTCGCCGCTCGGGCGATCATCTCGCCGAGGCGAGACCGATGATCCGGCGCGGCATCCTCGCCGTCCTCGGGACGGAGACCGGGCGCCGCGCACTCGCCACCACCGTCACCGCGGGCGTCTCTGCTACCGGCAGGGGCGCCCGCGCTGTCGTGCGTGCCGCCCGCCCGGATGTCAACAACCCCCGCCGCACCGCAGTGGCGGGCGTCGTCGTGGGGCTCGTGGCGATGCTCATCACGGGCTCCCTCCACATCGGCCTCGGCGTCATCGCCGGGTACCTGATCGTCTCCGGCGCCCAGGGCGTCCGGCTCCACGCTCGCCCGGTCGAGGACCTCCCCGAGACCGAGCGCCGCACCTACGCGCCTCTGCCGGCGCGGGCCGAGGCACGTCGTCTCGACATCGACTCGGACCTCACTGCGCCCGCCGCTCTGCCCGAGCGACGCACTCGCTGATCGTCACCCGCCGCCGTGCATAACTACCCAAGGAGAACTCATGCCCGTACCGACCACCGTCCCGACCGACGAGCCGAGGCTCTGGGGCATGACCGCCGCTGAGGTGGCCGACCGCGTCGAGGCCGCCCGCCCGAGGTGGATCCTCACCGCCAAGCTCATCGAGGCCGAGCACGCCTGGGCTCACACGCCCGACCGCTGACAACAGCACCACCACCCACGAAGGAGACACGCCCATGTCCACCACCACCGCTACTCCCCGCCGCCGCAAGGGCGCGGCCCCGATCATCTTCATCGTCGGCGCCGTGCTCCTCGCGCTGATCCTCGTCTCGGCTCTCGCCCCGCGCGCCTGGAAGGCGGGCGACACGGAGTCCGCCGCCGGCCCGACCGCCGCCACGGCCGAGCCCGCCGGCCCGATCGTCACCGGTGGGACCTCGACCCTCGAGGACGAGATCATCGGGGACGTCTCGACCGGCAACAGGGTCCTCGTCCACAAGCTCTCCGTCGAGCTCCCCGACGGCGGTACGGAGACCTGGGAGGTGTCGGACGCCACCTGGAGTACCTGCACCGCCGGCGACACGGCTACCCGGGACGCCACCACGGGACTGGTCACCTGCACGTGACCCGCCCCCTCATTCCGACCCCCGGGGTTCATGGGCGTGCCCCGGGGGTCTAGCGTAGAGCGAGACGACGAAACCCCTCCGTGGCCCATCAGGCGCTCCGGAGGGGTTTCGGGGGTCAGCCGTAAAGGCCGCCACCTCGTCCCGGGATGCGGGGGATCAGGAGATTTCGGGGAGCAGTTCGGCCATCTCGCTGAAGCTGTGGAAGTAGGGAATGGTGCTGCCCACGATGGGCTGCAGGATGGTGACCGCGACGCCCAGGGCCCCGAAGATGTCCTTGGAGTAGGCCAGCACGCTACGGCTGGACAAGAACAAGCCAACCGCCCACACGATGGTGATGACCCATTCGACGCCCAGGATGGCAAGTGCGTTGGGATTGGTATCGGGAATGAGAATCGCAACGATCTGAGTGATGATCATGGCGAGCATTGCTGCGGCGGCGACGGAGAATGCCACGACGCCTGACCGCTTCACCAGCCAATTCCTGGCGGGATTCATCGCGCCCTCCAGATTGCCGAAGTACTTGAATTCACTCTGCATCAGTAGTACACCGCCGAGAGGATAGAGAAGGACATGATGTAGGCCATGAAGATGATGACCGGAGAACCGAGGGCCAGGATGAGGCCGACAACTGCCATCCACTTGTGACCGAAGCCCTTGAGCCCCTTGATGGCTAGGATGATGGTGCCGATCCAGTAGGCGACCGTCATGAGCAGAGAGATGATGGAGCTGCGAGGCGTGATGATGAACTGAAGGATGGTCACGAAGCTGACGCCCGTTCCATCAGCCTGCTCGCCTGCGCCCAACTCTCCTTCGGAGGCTTCGGCGTATGCCAGGGTGGGAGCCATGGCAATGATGCCGAACACCGTCGATATGCCAAACCCGATGAGCAGCAGCGAGAGCACCATTGATGCAAACGCCGCCTTGTTGTCAATCACTAGTGCGTTTCCCCTCATTCGGTCGATCAGAGCGATGGGTGGATCATCGCTCTGGATAGTCTATCCTCAGACTGCTGGAGGATTCCGCCTTTGGTGCATCTTCGCGATGGTGCGTCGAGTGCGCTCGTCCATCCCCCTGCCGGGACCTCGCGCATAGCTGTCGGCGTACTCCTGGCGCTCGGCGTCCGCGCTGGCCGCCGTCGCCTGTGTGCTGACGTGCCTCGTCGCCGCCAAGGCCGGCTCCGGCGACGGCTCCGGCGACTCCCCGGCCTTCGGGTCGGCCGAGGCCGGCCTTCTCGCCGACCGCGCGCCGTCGCCCTACCACGAACAGCCCTCCGACTGACCCTTGCCCCCGCTTCGAGCACAGCGCTCGGGGCGGGGGCTTTCTTCGTGCCCCGCGCCGACTGGACGCCGCCCACTTCGCCCCGGCAGACCGTCTGCTCGACGCGAAGGGAAACGCAATGCGCTACATTTCGGCATTCTTCCAGACAATGATCGGATATCTCTTCGGCGCCGGTGTAGTTTCTCGGCCAGGCCGTCGGATAATAGGCGGAATACTCGGGTGCGGGTGTCTGGTCCTCATTCTGGGAATGGCCGCACTAACGCTCTACTCGATCTTGGACTTTCACGGCAGAATATAGCGGCACACGAGCAGGCCCCCGTCTCGACAAACGAGGCGGGGGCCTTTTCGAGTTTCCGAGGGGGAATCACCTGTAGATGCGCATCTCCAGGACTCGGTAGGTCACCGGGGCGCCGTCCGAATCCCAGTCCTCCTCGATCCTCACCATCTGGGTGCCGAACTCGTCGTCCACGTAGCGCACGAACCGGAGGCCGGCGAGCGGGTCGCGCCGGTCGCGCGGGTCCGAGCCCGCGAGGTAGAGGCCCTCGATCTCGTCCAGGAGGATCCCCCAGGCGAGCATGACCGACTCGCCCTCGTCCAGGACGGCCTTGACGCCGAACTGGCCCCACTCGCCGTACGGAACCGGCTCACCGTCGTAGTAGCGCTCGACCTGATCCAGGGTCACCGAGCGCGCGAGCATCTCGGACTCCTCACAGCGGTGCGTCGCCGCGGCGGCGGCACGACGCCCGTTCGAAGAGTCCTCCCCGTCGCGGAAGCGGCACTGGTCGGCCTCGTGCCGCGCGTTCGGCTCGGCGGTGATGTGGAGGGCCTCCTGGCGCTTGTCGCGCGGGAAGTAGCGGTCCACGAGGCGGATGGAGGAGCGGGTGGCCGGAGCGATAGCGTTGGCGGTCATGAAGATTCCTCCTTGTTCTCCGATCAGAAGATCGGATCGTCCTTGGGGTCAGAATCCCAAGCGGTGCCCCCGGGCGGGGCGGAAAAGCGGACAGAAACTGAATCGCGTGACTGCAAATAGATTCGGCCCGCTAGAACCCGCCAATAGGTGGCCGGCATCTCGTATCCGCGAAGCTCCTTCTTCGTCACCCGGTCACTCCTCGGGACGCTCACCGAGATCTCCTCCCGGGCGGTCTGCAGAGCCGCCTCGTCGAGGATCTGCTGGGTACCTTCCAAGACCTCTTCGATCACGAGCCGGGCGACGGCCGGAACGCGCTTCGTGTCGTCGGCCCACCAGCGCGTGACCGTCGAGACGCTCACCTCGCACGCCTCGGCCACCCACCCGTCGGTCAGCCCGAGCATGTCCACCACGCACCGAAGCTCGGCTCCGGTCATCTTCGGTCTCGCCGCCATATCGACCATCTCCTTGTCGTCGTGACGCCCCCCGTCGCTTCCTGGCGTCTCCTGTCTGACACTGACAGTACCCTTGTCACACTGATGCGTCAACCCAGGCGGTCTGACAGACGAAGCCCGAGTCGCGAGAGGGAGTCTGTCAGAATGGAGGTCGCTGTCGATCCGGCCGCTCCGAGGCCCGTTTCGAGGCCTCTGTGGGATCCACATGGCTTTCCAATGGCTACTCGGAGGCCTCTTCGGGGTCCGCTCCGTGCCTGGAACGTCGGTACCGGGCATTACTGTTCACCTACTACCCGTTCTCCGCCGCCAGGCTGCGTCGCTGGCACCCGGGCTGGGAGGTCGCCTACGACGCGGCGGCCGACATCGACGAGAACGGAACGAGCCTGATCGCGGACGTCGACGAGGCCGGGCACCGCTCCTGGTACCTCGACTCCCCCGGGCCGGTTCCGCTGCGGCGCGCCGACGTCACGCGATACCTCGACGAGCGCGGTGACGCCCTCGATTTCATGACCCGGCTGCTCTCCGCGTCCTCGCTCACGCACCGGCGGCCGGAGTTCGGCTGCTTCGGCCTGCACGAGTGGGCGATGGTGCACCGGGTGCCCGCCGGCGCACAGCGCCACGAGGACCTTCCACTGCGGCTCTCCCCGGCGCAGACCGATGCGGTGGTGGAGCGGGAGAACCTGGTCTGCTCCCACATCGACGCCTTCCGCTTCTTCACCCCGTCGGCCGCACCGCGCAATGCGTCGGAGCCCACGCGAGCCACGCAGGTCGAGAACGACAACCCGGCCTGCCTCCACGTGGGGATGGATCTGTACAAGTGGGCCATGAAGCTCACGCCGCTCGTGCCCTCCTCGCTCGTGCTGGACTGCTTCGAGCACGCTCGCGAGACGCGGGTGCTGGACATGGAGGCGAGCCCGTACGACGTGCGACCGCTCGGTTACGGAGTGGTGCCGATCGAGACGCCGGCGGGGAAGGCCGAGTACGTGCGCCGTCAGCGGGCGTTGGCCGCACGGGCCGATGTGCTGCGGGAGCGACTGCTGGCCGCGGTCTCCCCGCTAGTCGACGTCCCTGCGGCCTGAGCGGTGCCGTTCCTGGGGGCGGAGCGCCTCGGCATCTGCCGCTCGGGCTCCGCTCGCCGGCGCCGACCTCGTGGTCCTGGCCTCATCCCTCGAGTCCGGGCGGCGTCGCTCCGTCCCTCCCGAGCAGGAAGGCGCGGATCCTCAGCTCCGCCTCCGCGCGACTGATGCCGCTGTGGGCATCTCGCGCCAGGAGATGGCCGTGGAGCGAGTCCGGCCGCAGTCGGGGCCGGTGCGGGAACGGCAGGCATTCGATCTGCAGCGGCACGACCTCCGTGCCCTCGTACCCGGGGATCTCGTTCGCCGGCGCGCCCACGTACGTCGCCCCGCCCTCGGTGTCCTCGAAGTGCAGCTGATAGTCCAGGAACACCTCCTCGGAGACCTCCGCCCAGAGCCCGTACTCCAGGGTGATGTCCTCACCGATGATGGGAAGGGACAGGCAGCCGCGCACGAAGCAGCGCACCCCCTGCCCGTCGGCGATCCAGCAGAGGTCGTTCGTCGCCGCCGCGTGGTGTCGACGCCGGTGGCGCGGCAGCGCCACATACCGGTCCGGACGCTGGAAGCTCAGCGCCGGCCACGGGGACTCCTTCCCGCCGTCGGTGCCTGAATGCTCGCGCCCGCAGGCCGAGCAGCGGTAGTCGATGCCCACCATGCCCGCTCCCCTCACCTCGTCCCCGCGCCCCATCGGCCTCGGGTCCCCGCACAGTAGGGGCGGCCGAGGCTGCGCTGCGGGGGCCACAGCTCGGCGGTGGAGGAAGACGCCCTGGGGAGGAACGGACGGTCGGCCCCACACCGAGGGCCGGCACCCCATGGATGCCGGGCCTCGCGTGCAGTGGTCGAGCGCTCAGAGAGCGGCGGCCGCCTTGTAGGCGTCCTGTGCGTCCTCTCCGAAGGACGGGCCGTACATGACGTTCTTCTGGGTGGTGCAGCCGAAGCTGTTGACGGAGTTCTGCGCCCCGTCATCGAGGAACCAGGGACCACCTGAGGAGCCGCCGGTCATGTCGCAGTCGATGCCCTGGGACAGGGTGCCGCCGACGGTGTCGTCGAAGGCCGTGCCGGTGCAGGACTCGAGGGACTCGCCGTCGAAGGGCGAGGCGGCTGGGTACCCGTAGGCTGTGCAGTGCTGGCCACGGGCCTGGTTGAACGCGCTGCCCGAGGTGCCGACGACGGACTCCAGGGTGCCCGCGCCGCTGTCCGGGACGACCTTGGTGAAGGCGACGTCGTCGATGATGTCCTCCTGCTGCACCCACTGGTCGGTGGAGACCAGGTCGGTCGCCGCCCAGGTGCCGGGAGGCGCGGCGCCATGGTTGTAACCGGGCACGAACACCCAGTTGGTGGCCCAGGCGCCGGTGTCGTTCACGCAGTGCCCGGCGGTGGCCACGGTGGCGCCGTTGCCGGAGGCCACGGAATTGCCGGAGCAGCTGTGATCCGGGCCACTGCGTCCACTCACTCCAGAACGCCCATACGTCCGGAACGCACCCCCCTCGGAGCTGCTGCTCTGCAGTTGTCGGGGCGTTCGCCTCCTCTCCGTCGCGACCGTCGTCAGCACAGGTCCTCGGTCCGCAGCAGCTCCCGACATCCCCCGGGGAGGCCACACCGTCCTCGCGATTGTCACGATCGGATCACGAACACTCGAGAGGGGTGGGGACCGCGCCGCGGTGGCGCTGCTCGTCCCAGTGCTCGAGCGCACCCTCTCCGGCTCGCTCCGCCGGAGTGAGGGAGGGATCCTGCGAACGTCATGCGGGCATCATCGTCCTTCCGTCGGGTCTCGAGGGCAGCGGGATGCCCGGGGATGCGGGTCCGGCCTGCCTGGCAGACTGGGGCCATGCCGACCCTGATGCCGTTCCTGCCCGAGAGCTCCACCGACGCCGGACAGGACGCGATCGTCGACGGCTTCATCGAGGCCCAGGAGACCGTCGGCCGCACGCTGTACCCGCACCAGGAGGAGGCGCTGCTGGCGATCGCGGCCGGGGACCACGTCATCGCGGCCACGCCCACCGGGTCCGGGAAGACCACGATCGCGTATTCCGCGATCTTCGCCGCCATGGCCCGCGGGGAGCGCTCGTACTACACCGCCCCCGTCAAGGCACTGGTGAGCGAGAAGTTCTTCGATCTGGTCTCGCAGTTCGGGGCCGAGAACGTGGGCATGATGACGGGCGACTCCTCCGTGAACCACGGCGCCCCGATCATCGTGTGCACCGCCGAGATCTTCGCCAACCATGCTCTGCGCGACGGCCCCGGCAGCGACGTGGGCCTGGCGGTGATGGACGAGTTCCATTTCTACGGCGACCCGCAGCGCGGCTGGGCCTGGCAGGTGCCCCTGGTCGAGCTGCCCGACTGCCAGTTCGTGCTGATGAGCGCGACCCTGGGCGATGTGACGCGCTTCGTCGACGATCTCGAAGAGCGCACCGAGCGGGACGTGAGCGTCATCGACGACGCCCCGCGGCCGGTGCCGCTGGACTTCCGCTGGTCCCTCGAGCCGCTGCCGGAGACGATCCAGACGGTCCTCACCGATCGCGATGCGCCCGTCTACATCGTCCACTTCACCCAGAAGGACGCCCTCGAGCAGGCCCAGGCGATGCAGGGTCAGAAGATCCTCGGCCCCGAGGAGAAGGAGCGGATCCGCGAGATCATCGGGGACTTCCGCTTCTCCAAGGGCTTCGGCCAGATCCTCTCCCGCCTGGTGCGCGAGGGGATCGGCGTGCACCACGCCGGGATGCTCCCGAAGTACCGGCGTCTGGTGGAGAAGCTCGCCCAGTCCGGGCTGCTGAAGATCATCTGCGGCACCGACACCCTCGGCGTGGGCATCAATGTGCCGATCCGCACCGTGCTGCTGACCGGGCTGGCGAAGTTCGACGGCAAGCGGATGCGACTGCTGAACGCGCGGGAGTTCCATCAGATCGCGGGCCGCGCGGGACGCGCCGGCTTCGACACCATCGGCCATGTGGTGGTGCAGGCGCCGACCTGGACCATCGAGTTCGAGAAGGAGCGGGCCAAGCATCGATTGCGGGAGGAGTCCGGCAAGGTCTCCAACAATGCCAAGAAGCGCAAGAAGGAGCCCAAGCCCCGGATCCCCGAGGGCGCGGTCTCCTGGTCCGAGGCGACCATGGCCAAGCTGGTCGAGAACGCTCCGGAGCCGCTGCGTCCGCATCTGAAGATCACCGCGGGGATGGTGCTGGCCCTGATCTCCCGGCCGGGGGATGCGATCGCCTCGGGCCGGCACCTGATCATGACCAGCCACCAGACGACGGGACAGAAGCTCACGCTGGTCAAGGACGCCGTGGAGATCTTCCGCGGGTTGAAGGACGCGGAGATCATCGAGGTGCTCGAGGAGCCGGACCATCTCGGTCGACGCTTCGCGCTGGTCGAGGACCTGCAGCTGGACTTCACCATGAACCAGCCGCTGGCACCCTTCGCGATCGCGATGATCGATTCGCTGGACGAGGAGTCCGAGTCGCTCACCCTCGATACCGGGCTCTTCCCGGTTCGTGGTGATGGGGAGCGTCGCGTCGTTGACGTAGAACGG
>NZ_JBQDLF010000061.1:0-16793 GCF_052095815.1 Brachybacterium sp.
TCGGGCAGGATCATGGAGCTGCACCACTCCAAGCACCACGCGACCTACGTCAAGGGCGCGAACACGGCGCTGGAGAAGCTCGCTGCGGCCCGTGATGCGAATGATTTCGGGACCGTGAACCAGTTCTCGAAGGACCTCGCGTTCAACCTCGGTGGTCACACGAACCACTCGATCTTCTGGAAGAACCTCTCGCCCGAGGGTGGCGACAAGCCCACCGGTGAGCTCGCGCAGGCGATCGATGAGTTCTTCGGCTCGTTCGATGCGTTCCGTGCGCACTTCACCGCGGCGGCGCTGGGCATCCAGGGCTCGGGGTGGGCTGTGCTGGCGTATGAGCCGCTCGGTGGGAACCTGGTGATCGAGCAGTTCTACGATCAGCAGAACGGTGTGCCGGTCGCGACGATCCCGCTGTTCCAGCTGGATATGTGGGAGCACGCGTTCTACCTGGATTACCAGAACGTGAAGGCGGAGTACGTCAAGGCGGTCTGGAACATCGTGAACTGGGCGGATGTTCAGGCGCGGTTCGAGAACGCGACGAGCAACGCCTCCGGACTGGTCATCCCCAAGGCCTGATCCGCTCCGGCGCCTGACCCGCCCCGGCGCATGATCCGACTGAGCGTCTGATCCACCCCGTTGCGCGGGCCCTCACCGGTCCGCGCCCCGGGTGACAGCGGCCGGTTCCTCTACGGAGGAACCGGCCGCTGCCCTTTGACGGGGCGGCCTGCGGGTCAGCTGTGGCGGTGATCTGTCGCAGGCACGGACGTATCCTGGAGCCTCGGGAGGCGGGCGTTCCCGCGACAGCAGAACACGGCAGAGGAGGTCCCCATGGACGTCTCCGTCCTCGGCATCTTCTTCGTCCTGGCCATCCTCGTGGTGCTGGCGATCGCAGCGGTGGCCCTGGTCGCGGTGGTGGTCGGGAGCGTCCTGCTGGTGCGCAGGTCCACCGCACGCCCCGCGCCGACGACACCCGGCGATCCTGACCGGCCGCGCCGATAGCAGACTCGGCCGGCGCAGGCGGCGCCGCCCCGTCGGCTCGCACCGCAGCGGACCTTTCGGACGATGTGGCGGCGCTGTCGCCCCCTCTACAGTGACGGGGTGGATGTCGATCGTGCCCCCTCTCCGGAAGTGCCCCATGCGGCGGCGTCAGTCCCGGCCCCGGCCCCGGCCCCTGCCGTTGCCGTCGGCCGAGCGGTCGCGGAGGGCGACACCGCCTCCGCCCTCGCCGCCACCCTGCGCGGCGCGATGCACGTGGCCTTCCTGGTGCTGCCGAGCGTCGGCGCGCTGCGCGCCATCACTGCAGAAGCGGTGACTCCGGCTCCGGCGATCCTCGCCGCCGTCGTGATCGCCGCGATCTACCTGCTCGGCTCTCAGCGAGCCCTGGCCCGCGGGGCGGCGGGACGCTCCTCCCGCACCGACCTGCTGCTGCCCTCGCGCGGCTGGGTCCTCACCCTCAGTGCGGCCTGGATGGGCAGCACCTTCGTCTCCGCGGCCTTCGTATGGGTCGCCTTCCCCCTGTTCTTCCTGGTCCTGTTCTCCCTGGGCCGCATCGCCGGACCGCTGGTGCTGTGGGCGGTCGCGCTGTGGGCGGTGGTCGCCCCCGTGATCGCTCGCGAGCAGTGGTCCCTGGGTGTCGGGGAGATCCTCGGCCCGCTGGTCGGGGCCGCGTTCTCGCTGATCGCGCATGCCGTCTACCGGCGTCTCCTGCTGGAGTCCGACCGCAATCGGGAGCTCGTCGTCCAGCTGCGAGCCGCGCAGGCAGAGCTGGCCGACTCCGAGCGGCGCAAAGGCATCGCCGAGGAGCGTCAGCGCCTCGCCCAGGACATCCACGACAGCCTCGCCCAGGGGCTGAACTCGATCGTCATGCTCAGTCGTGGCGCCCGCAGCGCCCACCCGTCGGCCGCCTCCGAGTTCGGCCGCATCGAGGACACCGCCCGCGAGAACCTCGCCGATGCCCGCCGCCTGGTGCGGGATCTCGCCGATCGCGCCCCGCAGACCACCCTCGAACAGGCGCTGCGCACCGTGATCTCCCGGGCCGAGGCGCTCGGGGTCCTGGGGGAGCAGCCCCGTTGGGAGCTGCGCATCGACGGCACCCCGCGCGAGCTGGATCCGGCACAGGTCGAGACCCTCCACCGCGCCGCCCAGTCGCTCGTCGCCAATGTGCAGCGGCACGCCGAGGCGCAGCGCTGTGTGCTCACCCTGGCCTGGTGGCCGGACCGGGTGAGCCTGGACGTAGTCGACGACGGCCGTGGCTTCGACTCCTCCGCCGCCACCCGCCGCGGCGAGGGCGAGGGCGGTGACGGGCTGCGTCTGCTGCGCGCTCGGATGGAGCGCGCCGGCGGCGCGATAGCGATCGAATCGGCGCCCGGGGAGGGCACCACCGTCGGCCTCACCCTGCCGACGCGCGCCCCGCTGGCCGCAGTCCGGTCGACCCCAGCCTCGGACTCGTCGGGCCCGGCCCGATCGACGGCCACCCGATCGAACCCCACCCCTTCGCACCCCACCCCTTCGCACCCGACTGAGTCGCACCACACCGAGGAGCCAGGCGCATGAGCATCCGCATCATGATGGTCGATGACCATCCCGTGGTCAGGGCCGGGCTGCGCGCCCTGCTCGAGGCCGACGAGGGGATCGAGGTGGTCGCCGAGGTCGGCTCCGGGACCGAGGCCCTGCGGGTGCTCGACGAGCTCGCCGCCTCTCCCGCAGGCGCGCCGGACCTGGTGCTGATGGACCTGAACCTCGGTGACGGGATCGGCGGCATCGAGACCACCCGCACCCTGCGCGCCCGGCACCGCGAGGTGCAGGTCCTCGCCGTGACCACCTTCGATGCGGAGGCCGACATCGTCGGCGCCCTCGAGGCTGGCGCCACCGGCTACGTGCTCAAGGACTCTCCCACCGAGGCGCTGATCGCCGCCGTCGGCGAAGCCGCAGCCGGGCGCAGCATCCTCTCCCCGGAAGTGCAGCAGCGGCTGGTCGCCCGGATGACCAACCCCGCCACCGCCCTCTCGCCGCGCGAGACCGAGATCCTCGAGGTGCTCGCCACCGGCGCGACAAATCGCGAGGCGGCGAAGGCCCTGTTCATCTCCGAGTCGACAGTGAAGACCCACCTGGTCCATCTCTACGACAAACTCGGCGTGGACAGCCGCACCTCCGCGCTGCGCGTGGCCAGGGAGCGTCGGCTGATCCGCTGACGCTGTCGGAAACGCTGCTGAACGCCCGGCCGACGGGCCACCTCGGTGTCGCTGGCAGTGGCGCCGACGGACCCATCCGCGCAGCGGAGGACCGGCGGTCCTCCCCTGCACGGAGGAGGACCACCGGTCCCAAGAGTTCCCGGTCAGAGGGGTTCTCACCAGCGATGGGCTACATCGATCACCAGGCGGGATCCGTCACCGGGGCCGTCGAGCACGAACGTCCTCATCGGGAGCCGGGCGCGCACGCCGAGCCCGATCAGGGTCTGTCCCTCGAAGGTGCCGCTGAAGGCGACCTGGCGGAAGGTGCGGTAGCCGTCGACATTCACGGCCTGCGAGCGATTGCGCGGGGCGTAGGTCGCCCGGTAGTCGGCGTCATGGGCGGGGGCGTAGACCAGGACCTCCAGGTCAGCGGCGCCGCTGAGCGGAACGGTGAAACCGGAGCCCAGCGCGGAGACGCGGTTGACGTACTCCACCGAGTACCCCGAGACATCGCCCTTGAGGTCGACCACGAGCCTGTCGAAGCAGGTGTGCCGGCCGGAGCGGAGGTTCTTGATCTGGGCCGAGGACATCCCGCCGGCGGACTCCGGGAGCGAGCCCCAGGTGATGCCGCAGTAGGGGGCGGCGGTGGCGGTGGCCGGGGCGAACATCCCCAGGCCGAGCAGCAGCGCGCACGCCGCGAGGACGGATAGGACTCTCTTCTTCATGGCTGGCTCCTCGAGGAGGCGGCCGGGGCCACGGCGGCCGGGCCGTATGCCGCGATTGTCTGCCTATCTCGGGGCGGGATCCAGTGACCGGACGGTCATGACAGCTGGATCGTGATCTGCTGCTGACCGGGGACTTCGTCGGCATCCGTCCGGAAAACGGGACCATCAGCGGAGCTGTTCGGAAGGGCCCGCGCGAGGACCATGAGACCTCGGTCCCGAGCGCAACGGGAGAGTGACTGACAGGATGGGCCCCATGACCGTGCTCGTCGCCTACGCGACCCACTCCGGAGCCACCCGCACCCTCGCCGAGACTCTCACCGCCGCACTGCGCGCCACCGGGCTCGAGGTGGACCTCACCGATATCGCGGACTCGCCCGATCCCACCGGCTACGACGCCGTGGTGCTCGGCTCAGGGGTACGAGTCGAGGCGATCGAGAAGCACGCGGCCACGTGGGCGCAGCACCATGCGCAGGCGCTCGGCCAGCACCCCTTCGCGTTCTTCTCCTGCTCCGGCTCGGCCGCCGACCCGGCCAAGGGCGGAAAGCAGAAGGCGACCGACACCTTCCTCGAGAAGCTCCGGGTCACCCCGGTCGCGGTGAAGAACTTCCCCGGCTGGGTGCTGATGGACCGGATCCCCATGCATGAGCGGCTGCTGCTGAAGTCGATGCGCACGCCGACGGGCGACTTCCGTGACCTGCCCGCCGTCGAGGCGTGGGGCCGAGAGATCGCGCCGCTGCTGAGGCCCGCCCCCTAGCTCGCCAGCACCCTAGCTCGGCCGAGGCGTCAGGCAGCTCAAGGCGTCGTCGTCCGTCGTGCGGCGGCGCTCTCCAGCAGCAGGGCGTGGAGGCGCAGCTCCCCGGAGATCTCCGGGTGGAAGGCCGTGGCCAGCAGATTCCCCTGCCGGACAGCCACGATGCGCCCGTCCTCGAGGCGCGCGAGCACCTCGACCTCCGGGCCCGCCCGGACTACTTCCGGGGCACGGATGAAGGTCGCTGCGACCGGCTCCTCGCCGAGCATGGCGAGGGGCAGTGCCGCCACGAAGGACTCCTGCTGCCGGCCGAAGGCATTGCGGCGCACGGTGATGTCGAGCCCGCCGAAGGTCTGCTGACCCGCGATGGCATCCTCCAGCTCCTCCGCCAGCAGGATCATTCCGGCGCACGTGCCGTAGACCGGGAGGCCGGCAGCGATCCCCGCCTGCAGGGGCTCTCGCAGCCCGAAGGCTCGCGACAGCTTGTCGATCACGCTCGACTCGCCACCGGGCAGCACCAGTCCGTCGAGGTCGACGAGATCCGCAGGCCGGCGCACCCGCACCGTCGTGGCACCGAGGGTCACGAGCGCGCGCTCATGCTCACGGACGTCGCCCTGCAGGGCGAGGATGCCGATCCGCAGCGCGGGCGACTCCGCGGGCCCCCCGTCCGCGACGGCAGCCATTTCCGCAGTTGGCGACGGTGCGGGGGCGCTGGTCACCAGCCGCGCTCGGCCAGGCGGTGCGGAGCGGGAAGGTCGGCGACGTTGATGCCCACCATCGCCTCACCGAGCCCGCGCGAGACCTCCGCGATCACGGAGGGGTCGTCGTAGAAGGTGGTGGCCTTGACGATCGCCGCGGCACGCTGGGCCGGGTTGCCGGACTTGAAGATCCCGGAGCCGACGAACACCCCGTCGGCCCCCAGCTGCATCATCATCGCGGCATCCGCCGGAGTGGCCACGCCGCCCGCGACGAACAGCACCACGGGCAGGGCGCCGGTCTCGGCGACCTCCTTGACCAGCTCGTACGGAGCCTGGAGGTCCTTCGCAGCGAGGTAGAGCTCGTCCTCGCTCTTCGCCGCGAGCGCGCGGATCTCGGAGGAGATGGTGCGGATGTGCTTGGTGGCCTCGGAGACGTCACCCGTGCCGGCCTCGCCCTTGGAGCGGATCATCGCCGCGCCCTCGGTGATGCGGCGCAGGGCCTCGCCGAGGTTCGTCGCGCCGCACACGAAGGGCACGGTGAAGCGGTGCTTGTCGATGTGGTGGAGGTAGTCGGCGGGGGAGAGCACCTCGGACTCGTCGATGTAGTCCACGCCGAGCTCCTGGAGGATCTGCGCCTCGACGAAGTGGCCGATGCGGGCCTTGGCCATCACCGGGATCGACACCGTCTCGATGATGCTGTCGATCATGTCGGGGTCGCTCATGCGGGAGACCCCACCCTGGGCGCGGATGTCCGCGGGGACCCGCTCGAGGGCCATGACCGCGACCGCGCCGGCGTCCTCGGCGATCTTCGCCTGCTCGGCGGTGACGACGTCCATGATGACGCCGCCCTTCATCATGTCGGCCAGGCCGCGCTTGACGGTGCCGGTGCCGGTGGTGGGGGAGTGGGTGGATGCAGCGGTGTTCATGGGATGTCCTCAGTCGCTCTCGCGGCGCGGGCCGACGGCATCCAGCACGTCGACCCTCCCTGCACCACATTGGCCTAGGCCAAAACGTAGCACGGCCCAGGTCGAAGTGCGAGGACAGGTCCGGGGAGTGGCCCGGGATCGACGGGGCCCGCCTAGACTCGCAGGGTGAGCACGGACAGCGACGTGGTGATCAGCGGCGGGACCGCAGCGGAGATCGCCGACAGCGTGCGGGCCCTCGTGGACCGCGGCGAGTTGGTCCCCGGGCAGAGCCTGCCCCCGGTGCGCGCCCTGGCCGAGCAGCTCGGGATCAACCGCAACACCGCCGTGGCCGCCTATCGCACGCTCGCCCGCTCCGGGGTCGTCGTCTCCCTGGGCCGCGCCGGCACCCGAGTCGCGCAGCGGCAGGCCGTCGCGCAGGAGGGCTTCGCCGCTGCCGGGTCTCTCCGGGACGTCGCCACCGGGAACCCCGATCCGCGCTTGATCCCGGACCTCGGCCCGGCCCTGACCGCCGCGGCCGGACGCCCCGTGCTCTACGGAGAGCCCGTGATCGACCCCGGTCTCGAGCAGTGGGCCAAGGAATGGATGAGCCCCGACGCCCCCGCGGAACCCACGGACCTGCATCTGACCCTGACCAGCGGTGCCGTCGACGCTGTCGAGCGGCTGCTCGCCCAGGCCCTGATGCGGGACGACGCCGTGGCGCTCGAGGATCCCTGCTTCCTCGCCAGCATCCAGATCGCCCGGCACGGAGGCTACCGGGCCGTTCCGGTCCCGGTCGACGCCGAGGGGATGACCGCCGACGGCCTCCGGGCTGCGCTTGAGCAAGGGGTGCGGGCGGTCGTGTGCACCCCGCGCGCCCAGAACCCCACCGGGGCCTCGCTCAGCGAGCGTCGCGCCGCCGAGCTGCGCGAGGTCCTCGCCGCGCACCCGTACGTGCTGGTCATCCAGGATGACTACTACTCGCTCCTCTCCCATCAGCCCTTCCACTCGATCGTCGGCCCCGCGCATCGGCGCTGGGCGCTGCTGCGCTCGGTCTCGAAGTTCGCCGGCCCCGACATGTGCCTGGCCGTCACCGCGACCGACCCCGAGACCGCAGGCCGACTCGCCCAGCGGCTCAGCCCCGGCACCACTTGGGTCAGCCATCTGCTGCAGCGGATCACGCACGCCGTGCTGACCGACCCCGCCGCGCTCGCGCTCATCGACCGGGCCGGGGCCCACTACGCCGCGCAGAACACCGCCTTCGCCGCCCGGCTCACGGCGCAGGGCCTGCCGGTGGAGGCGGGGGACGGGATGAGCCTGTGGGCCCCCGTGCCCGTGCCCGCCCGAGTCGTCGCCGAGCGGCTCATGCGACGAGGGTGGCTGGTGCGCACCGGAGACGACTTCCAGCTCGCGCCCGGCGCGGAACCCTCCCACCACCTGCGGCTGACCGTGCACGACCTCGACGAGGAGGCCGCCGAGCGGCTCGCCGCGGATCTCGTCGCCGCGGTGGAGGAGAGCGCCGGCTGAACTGTCGCCCCGTATCGTGAGACCGGTGGCGCAGCGCCTGCGTCGCGACGAGGTCAGGAGGCGACAGTGCAGATCGAGCTGGCCCTCCTGGTCGTGATCGGCGCGGTGCTCCTCGGCGTCACCCTCCAGCGCACCAGCGGCATGGGCACGGGCCTGGTGCTGTCACCGGCGCTGGTGCTGGCGATCGGCCCGGTGACCGGGATCCTGCTGACGAACATGACGACCGTGGTCTCGGCGGCATTCCTGACTTTCGCTGTGCGCGCCGACATCGACTGGGGTCGCTATCTCCGTGTCGCGCCCGCCATCGTGGTGGGTGCCGTCCCGGCTGCTGTGCTGGTGCACTCGGTCGAATCGGGCTGGCTGGAGGTGATCATCGGAGTCACGCTCCTGGCCTCCCTCGCCGTCACCCCGCTGCTGCGCGGTCGCGAGGCCGCAATGCCGGCCACGCCTGCCGGGCTCCTCGCCGGGGCGCTCGGCGGCTTCCTGAACACCGCCGTCGGGGTGGCCGCCGCGGCAATGCTCGCCTATGCGCATGTGACCCGCTGGGACCAGCGTTCCTTCGCCGCGACGCTGCAGCCGATCTTCCTGACCATGGGCCTGATCTCAGTGATCTCGAAGCTGGTGGTGGGGGCCAGCGGATCAGCGGAACCCCCGCCCTGGCCGCTGATGGTGGCCGCCATCGGCTCCGTTCCGTTCGGGGTGCTGATCGGCGGGGTCGTGGTCAAGAAGGTGTCGGCGAGAACTGCTCGGCGGGTGGCGGTCGGAGTCGTCCTGCTCGGATCCATTGCAACTCTGCTGCGGGGGATCGGCCAGGTCATCGGCCTCTGATCGTGCAGGTGGGATCGGGACAGCCCGCTGTGGTGCTGGACGTGCAGCTGGCCTGAGCTGACGCCGCCGAGCTGGCGCTGCTGCGGTGAGGCCAGCTCGCACGGGCCCGAAACGCATCGATCCCCTCTCAGCTGTCGTGACGAGGGGTTCGTGGCGACAGCTGAGAGGGGATGGACGCTCCTGGCGTCTGGCGATGGACAGCCAGGGAAAGAACAGCCAGGGAACGGACAGCCAGGGAAGGATCAGCCAGGGAAAGAACGGTCAGACAATGAACAGCGGCCCCGGCGCGAACGCCACCAGGAGCACCACGATCAGCCCCAGCCCGTAGAAGGGCAGCAGCGCTCGCGCGGTCTCCAGGATCGGGGCCTTGCCGATCGACGCGGAGATGAACAGCGTGGGGCGGGCTGTTCGACACCGTCGCCCGCACCGTGGTCTCCCACGGGATCGAGCTGTGATTCCGGCGCGTCACACGTGTTCAACCAGGGTGTGACCCGCGTCGACGGCAGCAGGCTTCTGCGGTCGGTCAGGAACTCGCTTGACAAGCAGGTGATCTGCGGCATACCTTCTGCAAACAAGTTTCATAACTATGCGGAGCATGGGCAGAGGAGCCGGTGACCGCGTGCCCAGTCCCTGCTTCGATGTGGAAGGTGTGGCCTGCCATGGTGCAGCGAATGGTCGACGACGCCGACCGCCCACAGGACCGGACTGCTCCGGTCGAGGCGGGCGATCAAGGGCTGCGGCCCGAGGCTCAGCGCCTGTACGCGACCGCACTCACCTGCATTCTCAAGGAGGTCTGCGACCGCGGCAGCGCCACCATCGGAGAACTCTCCGAGATGGCCGGCGTGAGTCGGCCGACGGTGCAGCGTGCACTGGGCGAGCTCGATTCGCTCGGTCTGGTGCGCGAGAGCGAACTGCGACACACGGGGTCGGGACGGCCCGCGCGCACCTGGGGCCCGACCGAGGGCCCGCAGATGGTCCTGGGCGTGGACATCCGGCGGACCGAGACCCGTGTGACCGTCTCCAGCTTGACCGGAAGATCTCTCGTCGATGTCGTGACCAGTCATGACACGCTCCTGGCCGCCAGCGCCGGACCTTCTTCACAGCCGGTCCTGCATGACGAGGATCGTTCCGTGCCCCGGCTCGTCCTCGAGCATGTGGCCGCACTGCTCGTGCAGCACGACATCGACCCTGCCGACGTGCTCGATGCGGTGATCGGGGTTCCGGGCATCGTGGCGAAGGACGGAGAAGTGCTCCTGTCCAACGGCGTCCCCGAGCTGACCGGATATCCCCTGGGGCGCCGAGCCGGCGAGATCATCCCCCTGGCCTCCGTCCAGGTGGAGAACGACATGAACCTCCGAGCGATGGGGGAGCTGCGTATCGGCGTCGCGCAGGAGCTCTCCTCCTTCGTCTATCTGACCAATCACGATTTCCACCGGCCCGCGATCGTGCTGGATGGGACCTTGTGGCATGGCCATCACCGAGTGGTCGGCGAGGGCGACATCCTCTCCCGCAGCGGCGCGATCTCGACTGAGCTCACCGCACACGGCAGGACGGTCGAGTACTTCGAGGTCGCACAAGGCATCGAGGACGGAACGCTCGACGCCTCGTGGCTGCCGGTGCTGCACGACCAGTTGGCCACCGTGCTCGCACTCCTTAGCTACACCATCGACCCCGAAGCGGTGATCGTCCACGGCGGAGCGATCACCACGGGAGAGCCGGCCCTCCAGGACCTCGAGGAGCGCTTCCACGCCTATGCGGTGACCGAGGACGCGCCGACGGTGATCGCCGCCAGCCACGGCGCGGACCTCACCATGAGCGGCGCTCTGGCTCTGGCACTTCGTGACGCGCTGATCAGGGTCCTCGGAGTATCGAACCCGCTGATTCCGATGATTCGTCGCTGATACCTTTCTCAACCAGGCAGCACATTCCAGCGATCGCTGGTCTTACCCCAAGGAGATACCCATGACCCGTACCACCCGACGCCTCTTCCTCGGCGGCACCGCCGCCGTCGGCGCCACCGTTCTCGCCGCCTGCAGCGGAGGCGAGGGCGGGGGCGGGGACATCCCGGAGGAGATCCCCGCCGACGAATCCGCGAAGATCGCCTACAGCATCTGGGATCAGGCGCAGAAGCCGGCCATGGAGAAGATCGTGGCCGCGTTCAACGAGGAGTACCCCAATATCGAGGTCGCCATCAGCGTGACCCCCTTCGCGCAGTACTTCGAGAAGCTGCAGACCCAGGCCACCGGTGGAGACCTGCCCGACGTCTTCTGGATGAATGGACCGAACTTCCAGCTCTACGCCGCGGAGGGCAAGCTTCAGGACCTCGCTGGCGTTCCGGGTCTTGATACCTCGAAGTACCCCCAGGCGATGAACGATCTGTACACCCTCGAAGACGTCCAGTTCGCAGCTCCGAAGGACTTCGACACCATTGCCCTGTGGTGGAACGAAGAGCTGTTCGAGCGGGCCGGGGTCGCGACGCCGGAGGAGAACTGGACCTGGGACGACTATGCAGAGGCTGCTCGGGGTATCACCGACGCCCTCGGCTCCGAGGGGATCTGGGGCGGCTGCAACGGCGTCGAGAACCAGGCCTACCTCTACGCCCTGACCTTCCAGGCCGGTGGCGAGATCATCTCCGAGGACCGCACCACCTCCGGATACGACTCGCCCAGCGCCATCGAGGCCTTCACCTTCGCCCGCTCTCTGGTCGAGGACGGGGCTCACCCCTCGATCGCCTATCTCACCGACAACAAGCCCTCCGACGTCTTCAATGGGGGGAAGTCGGCGATGTACTGGTCCGGCAACTGGTCCGCCGCGGTCTTCAAGGATTCTCCGGTGAAGGAGTCGATCCGCACCGCCCCGCTCCCGCAGGGCTCCGAACTCGCCAACGTCATCCACGGGATCGGCAACGCGATGGCTGCCGACGGCAAGAACAAGGCGGCGGCTGCGGCCTTCCTGGCCTTCATCTCCGGCGAACAGGCGAACGTGATCCAGGCCGAGGAAGGCGCGGCGAACCCGGCGTACGAGGGCACGGCTGATGCCTACGTCGAGTCGGTTCCCGAGTTCAACCTCCAGATGTTCATCGACAATGCCGCCGACGCCCACCCCTACCCGATCTCGAAGAACACCAACGCCTGGCTGAGTCTCGAGAGTGACTACTACCCGCGCATCATGAGCGGGGAGCTGGACGTGGAGGCCGGGCTCAGGGAGCTTGCGGGGAAGATGAACGAGGCGCTGGCCGATGAGGAGTGAGCGCACCGGTGCCCTGAGACGGGACGACGCCTGGGCCTGGGTATTCATCGGGCCGCTGATGGCGGGCGTCGCTGTCTTCTACTTCTGGCCCCTCCTCAGCACGTTTTACAACTCCTTCACGGAGTTCGGCTCCTTCGGCGGCACTGAGTGGATCGGACTGGAGAACTACCGGAACCTGGTGACGGACGGCGAGGTCCCCCGGGCGGTCCTGAACACGCTGATCTACACCGCAGTCGTGATGCTGGGGATCCCGCTCTCGGTGTATCTGGCGTCGTTGCTGAACCGGCCCGGCCTGCGCTTCGCCTGGTTCTACCGGGTCATGTTCTTCATGCCGATCGTGGCGATGCCAGCGGCGATCGCGATGGTCTGGCGCATGATCTACAACAGCGACTTCGGGATGCTGAACTATCTCCTGTCGCTGATCGGGATCGAGGGCCCGTACTGGATAGCGAGCCCCGGCTGGGCGCTGGCCGCCGTCAGCATCGTCGGCCTCTGGGCGTCGCTCGGCTTCTCGATCATCATCCTCTCCGGGGGTCTGCGCGGGATACCGCCGGAGCTGTACGAGGCCGCCTCACTGGACGGCGCAGCCCCCATGCGGCAGTTCTTCTCGCTCACGGTGCCGCTGCTCACGCCCAGCATCTTCTTCCTCACCATCATCACGGCGATCAACGGCTTCCAGCTCTTTGATCTGCTGTACGCGCTGATGGGCCCGACGAATCCGGCGATGTCGCGCACCCAGTCGCTCGTCTTCCTCTTCTATGAACAGGCGTTCGGTCAGAACGACAAGGGGTACGCCTCAGCGATCGCCGTGCTCATCCTGGCCATCATCGGTCTGATCACGGTGGTCCAGTTCCAGTTCCAGAAGAAGTGGGTGAACTATGACTGACACCGCCGTCACGTCCCCGAGCACGGGGCAGGTGCAGGCCCGCGGCATGCAGAGCGGGGAGCGAGGTCGCAGGTCCCGCGGCCCGCGCAACATCGACGCCTATCTGGTGCTCACATTCGGCGGGTTGATCATGATCTTCCCGTTCGTGTGGCAGCTGATCATGTCGCTGTCCACGCAGGCGGAGGTGACGAGTGTGCCTCCCACCCTGCTCCCGGACGTCGTGCAGTGGCACAACTACGTCGACGTCTTCGACCTGCTGCCGTTCGCGAGTCAGTTCTCGGTGTCGGCAGCGGTCACCGTGATGCGGGTGGTCGTGCAGATGATCCTGTGCGCGATGGCTGGGTACGCTTTCGCCCGCATGCAGTTCCGAGGTCGCGGGATCATCTTCGCGCTGCTCCTGTCCATCCTGATGGTGCCGAGCCAGATCTACCTGATCCCGCAGTACTCGATCATTCAGAACATGGACCTGCTGAACACTGTGCTGGGCATCGCGATGCCAGGGCTGTTCAGCGCGTTCGGAACCTTCCTGCTGCGACAGCACTTCATCTCGATGCCGGACTCGCTCGAGGAGGCGGCGAGGCTCGACGGTGCGAATCAGTGGCAGATCTTCTGGAAGGTGATGCTCCCGCTGTCAGGGCCTGCCCTCGCCTCGGTCGCCATTCTCACCACGATCGCTTCGTGGAATGATCTGCTGTGGCCGCTCGTGGTGAGCACCTACGAGGAGCAGATGCCGCTCGCGGTGGGTCTGGCTACGCTGCAGGGACAGCACATGACGAACTACCCCGTGATGATGGCTGCGAGCCTTCTGGCGATGACGCCGATCCTCATCCTCTTCCTCCTCCTCCAGCGCCGTGTGGTCGAAGGACTCGCCCACTCGGGAATGAAAGGTTGACCATGATGACCTCTGCTCACGCCGACCCCTTGCGCGTCGGCGTCGTCGGCACCGGCGGGATCTCCCGCGCCCACCGGCCCGGCTGGACCCAGCTCGGCGTCGACCTGCACTGCTACAGCCTCGCTGGCGCCGAGGAGTTCGCGGCCGAGTCCGGTGCGACCGTGCACGGCACCCTCGAGGAGCTGCTGGCCGCGGTGGACGTCGTGGACGTCTGCACCCCCACCCCGGAGCATCCGGCGATCGTGCGCGCGGCGCTGGACGCCGGCATGGACGTGATCTGCGAGAAGCCGCTCGCCCTGGATCCCGCGGAGGCGCTCGACCTGGTCGAGCATGCCGAGAAGGCGGGGCGCCGGCTGTTCCCGGCGCACGTGGTGCGGTACTTCCCGCAGTACGCCGCGGCGAAGCGCGCGATCGACACGGGCGCCGTGGGGAACCTCGCCGTGCTGCGCTTCGAGCGCACCGGCTCCCTGCCCAGCCGTGAGTGGTACGCGGACGAGGAGCTGTCCGGCGGCATCGTGATGGACCAGATGATCCACGACATCGACCAGGCGCTCTGGATGGCCGGCCCCGTCGACCGGGTCTACGCCCAGCAGGCGATCGCCACCTCCGACGCCGCGGTGCGCACCGCCCACGTGGTCCTCACCCACCGCTCGGGCGTGCTCAGCCACTGCCGCGGTTTCTGGGGCCCAGCCGGCACCACCTTCCGCTACACCTTCGATCTCGCCGGGGACGCAGGTCGGCTGCAGTACGACAGCGCCGGCGACTCCGGGATCGTCTTCGACGCCGTCGCCTCCGCCCGGCAGTCCAGCGGCGATGGCTTCCTCCCCGACGTTTCGGTCCTGGCCGACCCCTACGCGGCCGAGATCGTCGAGTTCATGACGGCGCTGACCACCGGCGCCCCCACCCGCGTGGATGCGGCCGACGGCGCCCTCGCCGTGGAGGTCTCCCGCGCCGCCCTCGAGTCCCTGCGCACCGGACGGAGCATCACATGCTGACCGCACGCCCCACCGACCCTGCTGGCCCGCTGAAGATCGCGCTGATGAGCTGCGCGCACACCCATGCCGTGAGCTATGCGGCGCAGCTCGGGGACCGAGCCGAGGTGGACCTGGTGGTCGCCGATCCCGACGGCTACGGCGATGTGCGCGGGGTGCGCGTGGTCCCTTCCTACGAGGACGCCTGGGCCGCCTGGCCCGAGGGCCCCGACGCCATCGTGGTGACCAGTGCCAACGCCCACCACAAGGACCTGGTGCTCGAGGCCGCGCGCCGCGGCGTGCACGTGCTGTGCGAGAAGCCGCTGGCCACGAACGTTCCCGACGCCGAGGCGATGGACGCGGCATGCCGAGAGGCCGGGGTGGTGCTGATGACCGCCTTCCCCGTGCACTTCGCCCCCGCGATCCAGGCGCTGCGCACCGCGGTGGCCGACGGCACCCTCGGCGAGGTCATCGGACTCACCGGCACCAACAACGGCAAGCTGCCCTCGGCCCGCGATTGGTTCACCGATGTGGAGCTCGCCGGCGGCGGCGCGATGGTGGACCACACGGTGCACCTGGCCGAGATCCTCGACTCGGTCTTCGGCCCTCCCGCGACCGTCCACGCGGTCACCAACCGCATCCTGTACGCCGAGCGGGCGGGGGAGGGCGCCGAGACCGGCGGCCTGGTCACCCTCACCTATGACTCGGGTGTGGTCGCGACCATCGACTGCTCCTGGTCCCAGCCGGCCGACGCCCCCACCTGGGGCGGCCTGCGCCTGCAGGCCCTCGGCACCGGCGGGCAGCTCCAGATCGACGCCTTCGCCCAGCACGTGGGCGGCCCCGGCCAGTGGCTCCCCTACGGGACGAACACCGACGCCCTCCTCCTCGACGCCTTCCTGGGCGCGGTGCGCGAGGGCCGGGCGGCGGATCCCACCGGTGAGGTGGGGCTGCGCACCGTCGCGGTGGTCGCCGCCGCCCAGGAGTCCGTGCGCACCGGCCAGCCGGTGGCGCTCGCGACAGCCTGAGATGACAGCACCCGGCACGGTGCTCGATGACCGAGAGCTGCGCTGCGTCCTCGCGGTGGCCCGCTCGGGGTCTCTGCGCGGGGCCGCTCGCCAGCTGGGCCTCGCGCCGTCGGCCGTGCAACGCACGATCGTGGCGGTCGAACGCCGCCTGGACGGAGTGCTCTTCGAGCGCGACGTCGCCGGGGCGCGGATCACCACGCTCGGCCAGGTCGTGGTGCGCCACGCCCAGGAGCGCCAGGACCTCGAGACCGGGTTCGCTGAGGAGATGGCCCGCGCCCGGACCGCCGAGGTTGGGGAGGTGACCCTGGCGGTCGGGCTCGGATTCCTCGAGGACATCGGGTCCCAGGTGCTCGGCCCCTTCCATGCCGCACATCCCGAGGTCACGCTGCGCGTCCGGACCGGGGGCACGGATTCGATGGTCGAGGCGCTCACGGCGGATGCCGCCGACATCGCGATCGCCCTGCACCCCGCGCCATCCGCCGAGGTCACCACGGTGCGCACCCTGCCGCAGCCGCTCGGCCTGGCCTGCGCCGCCGACCACCCGCTCGCCCGGCGGTGCGAGGGAGGCAGGACGCTGCGCCCTGCGGAGCTCGCGGGGGAAAGGTTCGCGGTGATGCTGCCCGGCTTCGGCCTGCGCGCCCTGCACGACGAGTTCACCAGGGTCCACGGGGTCCAGGGCGACGTCGTGCTGGAGACCGACTCCCAGGCTGTGCTGATCGGCGCGGTCGCTCAGGGGCAGGCGGTGTCGCTGCTTCCACCGGTGTTCCTCACCCCCGCCCCGCCTGGCAGCGACGTGGTGCTGCTCGACGTCGCCGATGAGCATGTCCGGGCCGTGCGCGCGGAGCTGATGGTGCGCCGCGGCCGCCGATTGCCGGCTGCGGCCCGCGCCCTGCTGGACACCTGCGCGCACTGGATGGACTCGCAGGCCGCACGCTGAGCGCGAGGCCGGCGCGGGATGATGACCAGATCCAGCTGTCCCTGCCGCGACGAGTTCGCGTTCCCCCGCTCAGGTGTTCTCTCCTGGGCAACGCCCTGTCCTGTGGGAAGGGGCTATGCGGGACATCATCCGGGGCCCTAGTCTCCGAAAGATCCCCGCCGGGACGTTCTCCTCACTGCCGAGGACGCGCAGCCCCGGCCCTTCCCCCGAGGAGGTCCCATGGAGACCGCACGTGGTCTGC
>NZ_JBQDLF010000062.1:0-16397 GCF_052095815.1 Brachybacterium sp.
TTCTACGTCAACGACGCGACGCTCCCCATCACCACGAACCGGGAAGAGCCCCTATAGATGTCAGTCGGCGGGCAGGTCCGGCAGCATGGTCGAGGCGGCGCGGATGTGCGCGGCGGTGAGCTCCGCCGCCTCCTCGGCGTGCCCGCGGGAGATCGCCTGGAAGATCGCATGATGCTGCTCGCGCAGCATCCCCGCGATGTCCTCCCACTGCGCGACCTTCGTGAACGCCTCCATGATCGGAGCCCGCAGCGACGCACGGATCGCCGCGGTCATGTCGGAGAACAGCGCATTGCCGCCGGCCTGGGCGATCGCGACGTGGAACGCGGTATCGGCGTCGTTGAAGTCCTCCCGGCTCACGCCTGGCGCATCCATCACCGCCAGCAGTCGCTCGAGCTCGGCCAGCACCTCGGCATCGGCGCGCTCGGCGGCGAGCGAGGCGCTGGCCCTTTCGAGCAGGATCCGTGTCTCGATGACCTCCTGGAGACGGAAGTTCGACAGCGCGACATGGAGGCGCAGGAACTGCTCCAGGGCGGCGCTCGGCAGTGCGGAGACGAAGGTTCCCGCCCCCCGGCCGGAGCCCACCTCGGAGCGCAGCACCCCGTAGGCCTCGAGCACCCGGATCGCCTCACGCACCCCCGCGCGGCTGACCTGCAGCCGGGAGGCGAGCTCGCGCTCGGGCGGCAGGGGGTCGCCGACGGCGAGCGCCCCGGTCATGATCTGGTCCTCGATCGCATCGATGACCAGCCGGTGCGTGCTGCTGCGCGCGACCGGCCTCCACGCGGCTCCCGCTGTCCCTGAACGGGCGCTCTGCGGTCTGACCTCATTGTCATGCGTGTTGTCGACCATTCTCACGTTCTAGCACAGCCGGCTCTCGAGGGCTACCGGGGTCTTGTCCTCCGGCGCTCGAGAGCCTAGTATCCGTCGTATGGTCAGACCACACCACGGTCTACCATTCCTTTCCTCACCGACTCACGAGGCACGACATCGACGGCGATGCTGTGCAGCACCGCGGCTGATGTGTGTCGGAGGCTCCCATGTACACCCCAGACCTCGCACCGCTCGCCGGCAGTCTGCTGCTCTCCTCGCTCGTCGCGCTCCTCCCCCTGGTCACCATCTTCGTCACCCTCGGCGTGCTGCGCTGGAAGGCCCACTGGGCAGGCCTCGCCGCACTCGGCGTCGCGATGCTGGTCGCGGCTGTCGCCTACGGCATGCCGGTGGATCTGGTCACCCTCTCCGCGACCGAGGGCCTCGCCTTCGGCCTGTTCCCGATCATGTGGATCGTCCTGAACGCGATCTGGCTCTATGAGCTGACCGTGCGCAGCGGCCGCTTCGAGGACCTGCGCCTGGTGATCGACGCGATCTCCGACGATCCGCGCGTGCAGGCGATCATCATCGCGTTCTGCTTCGGCGGTCTGCTCGAAGCGCTCGCCGGCTTCGGGGCGCCCGTCGCCATCACCGGCGTGATGCTCATGGCGATCGGTTTCACCGCGATGCGCGCAGCGACGGTGGTGCTGATCGCCAACACCGCGCCGGTCGCCTTCGGCGCGATCGCCATCCCGATCATCACCGCTGGAAACCTCACCGGGATCCCCTACGAGCACATCGGTGCCATCATCGGCCACCAGACTCCGTTCTTCGCGGCCGTCGTCCCGCTGTTCCTGGTCTTCCTGGTCGATGGGAAGCGCGGGGTGAAACAGCTATGGCCGCTCGCCCTCGTGGTCGGCCTCGTCTTCGGGATCAGCCAGTACGTCTCGTCCAACTTCATCTCGGTCGAGCTCACCGACATCATCGCCTCGCTGGCCGGTCTCGCCGCCGCCGTGATCATGCTCCAGTTCTGGAAGCCCGAGGGCGGCAGGGACGCCCTGGAGAAGATGCGCGGCGAGCGCGAGCAGGAGGACTCCGACACCGGCCCGGTGGATGCCGGCGGTGCGGGCGTTGCCCTGGCCACCACCCCGCGCACCGATGTGCGGCTCACCCCGGGGCGCGTCGTCATGGCGCTGTTCCCCTACCTCCTGGTGATCGTCATCTTCTCGGCCTCGAAGCTGGTGCCGCTTCTCAGCTCCTTCCTCGCCTCCACCGACCTGAGGATCTCCTGGCCCGGACTCGACGGCAAGGTGTTCACGGCCGACGGCGAGATCGCCGGCAGCACCGTCTACTCCTTCCAGTGGCTCTCCTCCCCGGGCACGCTGCTGCTGATCACCGGCATCATCGTCGCGATCGTCTACAAGCTCTCGCTCCGGGACGCCGCGGACGTCTACCTCAAAAACCTCGTCAAGCTCCGCTATTCGATCCTCACCGTCGCCTCGGTACTGGCCCTGGCCTACGTGATGAACCTGTCCGGGCAGACGATCACTATCGGCACCTGGATCGCCGGCACCGGTGCGGCCTTCGCCTTCCTCTCCCCGATCCTCGGCTGGCTCGGCACGGCGGTCACCGGCTCCGACACCAGTGCGAACGCCCTGTTCGCGACCCTGCAGCAGACCGCGGCCGAGAAAGCCGGACTGGATCCCGCCCTGCTGGTCGCGGCGAACACCTCCGGCGGCGTGGTCGGCAAGATGATCAGCCCCCAGAACCTCACGATCGCCGCGACCGCCGTCGGGCTGCTCGGCCAGGAATCCGCCATCTTCCGCAAGGTGATCTGGTGGAGCCTCGGCATGCTCCTGGCCCTGTGCCTGCTCGTCGGCCTCCAGTCCACCGTCCTGTCGTGGATGATCCCGACCCTCTGACCCAGCTCCGTCCTCGTTCCCACAGCAACCGTCCACCCGCAAGGAGAATTCCCATGGTCAAGCGTCAGGTCCCCCGCCCCGCAGAGCTCCTCGAGCTCATGAAGTTCAAGCAGATCGACCTCGACTCGCGCCGCCGCCGACTCAATTCGGCGCTGTCCATCGATGACCTGCGCACGATCGCGAAGCACCGCACACCCGCAGCGGCGTTCGACTACACCGACGGCGCTGCGGAACGGGAGATCTCGATGACCCGCTCCGTCGAGGCCTTCGAGGACGTCGAGTTCCATCCCTCGATCCTCCACGACGTCTCCCAGGTGGACACCACCACCCGGATTCTCGGCGGCAGCTCCGCCCAGCCCTTCGGCATCGCTCCCACGGGGTTCACCCGGCTGATGCAGACCGAGGGGGAGATCGCCGGGGCGGGCGCGGCCGGTGCCGCCGGGATCCCCTTCACCCTCTCCACGCTCGGCACCACCTCGATCGAGGACGTCAAGGCCGAGAACCCGTTGGGACGCAACTGGTTCCAGCTCTACGTGATGAAGCAGCGGGAGATCTCCTACGGTCTGGTGGAACGGGCGGCGCAGGCCGGCTACGACACGCTGTTCTTCACCGTGGACACCCCGGTGGCGGGGGCGCGCCTGCGCGATGCCCGCAACGGCTTCTCGATCCCTCCGCAGCTGAGCCTGTCCACCGTGGTCAACGCCATCCCGCGACCCTGGTGGTGGTGGGACTTCCTGACCACCGCGAAGCTCGAGTTCGCCTCCCTCAGCGCGACCGGCGGCACCGTCGGCGAGCTGCTGAACTCCGCGATGGATCCCAGCATCGACTACGAGGACCTCGCGCAGATCCGCGAGATGTGGCCCGGGAAGTTCGCCGTCAAGGGGGTCCAGACCCTCGAGGACGCGAAGAAGCTCGCCGACCTCGGGGTCGACGCGATCGTGCTGTCCAACCACGGCGGGCGCCAGCTGGACCGTGCCCCGGTGCCCTTCCATCTGCTGCCCGAGGTGGCCCGCGAGGTGGGCCACGACCTCGAGATCATCCTCGACACCGGGATCCGCAGCGGCGCCGACATCGTCGCCTCGATCGCCCTCGGCGCCGACTTCACGATGGTCGGCCGGGCCTATCTCTACGGCCTGATGGCCGGCGGCCGGGACGGGGTCGATCGGATGATCCAGATCCTCTCCGAGGAGGTGGAGCGGACGATGAAGCTGCTGCAGGTCTCGAGCCTGAGCGACCTCACCCCGAAGCACGTCACCCAGCTGAGCCGGTACACCCGGCTCGGGGAGGGCGCGCGGATCCGCTGAGTCGGCCGGGGCTTCCCCGGTATGAGGACCAGGCATAGAGTCGGGCCATGACCGCCGACGACGCCCTCAGCACCGCAGACACTTCCTCCCCCGACGCCGACGCCACGTTCTCCGCCCCGGATATCAAGCCCCGCAGCCGCACTGTCACCGACGGGCTCGGCGCGACCGTCTCGCGCGGGATGCTCCGCGCGGTGGGCATGGGGGACGCGGACTGGGACAAGCCTCAGATCGGCATCGCGAGCTCCTGGAACGAGATCACTCCCTGCAACCTGTCGCTGGACCGGCTCGCGCAGGCGGCGAAGGACGGCGTGCACGCCGGCGGCGGCTACCCCCTGCAGTTCGGCACCATCTCCGTCTCCGACGGCATCTCGATGGGGCACGACGGCATGCATTACTCGCTGGTCTCCCGCGACATCATCGCCGACAGCGTCGAGACGGTGATGAGCGCCGAACGGCTCGACGGCTCGGTGCTGCTGGCCGGCTGCGACAAGTCCCTGCCCGGCATGCTGATGGCCGCTGCTCGCCTGGACCTGGCCAGCGTGTTCGTCTACGCGGGCACGATCATGCCCGGGCGCGTCACCTTCGAGAGCGGCGAGGAGAAGGACGTCACCATCATCGACGGCTTCGAGGCCGTCGGCGCCTGCGCCCGTGGACTGATGAGCCGCGAGGACGTCGGCCGGATCGAACGCTCGATCTGCCCGGGTGAGGGCGCGTGCGGTGGTTTCTACACGGCCAACACCATGTCGACGGCCGCCGAGGCGATCGGGATGTCGATCCCGGGCTCGGCCACACCCCCGTCGGCCGATCGCCGCCGCGATGCCGATGCCCGCCGCGCGGGCGAGGCCGTGGTGGAGATGCTCCGGCAGGGGATCACCAGCCACGACATCATGACCAAGCCCGCGTTCGAGAACGCGATCGCGGTGGTCCAGGCCTTCGGCGGCTCCACCAATGCGGTGCTGCACCTGCTGGCGATCGCCCATGAGGCCGACGTCGACCTCACCCTCGAGGACTTCGCCCGCATCGGCGCGAAGGTCCCCCACCTCGCGGATCTGAAGCCCTACGGCCGTTACGTGATGAGCGACGTCGACCACGTGGGCGGGATCCAGGTGGTCATGAAGACCCTGCTGAACGAAGGCCTGCTGGACGGGGACTGCCTCACCGTCACCGGCTCCACAATCGCGGAGAACCTCGAGGTCCTCGCCCCCCGCCCGGCCGACGGGAAGGTGCTGCGCCCTGCCTCCGCGCCGATCGCACCCACCGGCGGGATCACGATCCTGCACGGCTCGCTCGCCCCCGAGGGGGCGGTGGTGAAGTCCGCCGGCTTCGAGGAGGACGTCTTCGAGGGCACTGCCCGCGTGTTCGAGCGCGAGAAGCACGCGCTGGACGCCCTGAACGACGGCACCATCACCCACGGCGACGTGGTCGTGATCCGCTACGAGGGTCCCAAGGGCGGGCCCGGCATGCGCGAGATGCTCGCGATCACCGGCGCGATCAAGGGCGCGGGCCTGGGGAAGGACGTGCTGCTGATGACCGACGGACGCTTCTCCGGAGGCACCACGGGACTGTGCGTCGGCCACATCGCCCCGGAAGCCGTGGATGCCGGTCCGATCGCCTTCGTGCGCGACGGGGACCGGATCCGCCTGGACGTGAGCACCGGCGCACTGGACCTGCTGGTGGACCAGGCGGAGCTGGAGAAGCGCCGCGAGGGCTGGGAGCCGCTGCCGCCGAAGTTCACCAAGGGCGTGCTGGGCAAATACGTGAAGCTCGTGAAGTCCGCCTCGACCGGCGCGATCCTCGGGGACTGAGGACGGCGACGGGTGCGCGTCGGCCCGCGAGGACCAGCAGCCCGGCAGAGTGGACCTGCTCCCCCATCCCCCGGGCCGCAGCCTCAGAGCAGCGCGCGCAGCGCTGCAAGGGCCGATCCCCGGGAACCTCGTGCGTCGATCTGGTGCGCGCCGGGCCGCAGGGCGAGCACGTCCTGGAGAGCGCGGACCAGGTCGGCGGCGTCGTCCGGGCCCACGAAGGGGTCGTTGGCGGCCTGCTCGGGACGGTCAGGTGCGCTGCGGCGCGCCGCCAGCCGCTGGGCGAGCGCCGTCTCGTCCAGGACCAGCGCGGCCTCCACGAAGCAGGCGGCACTGTCCGCGGCGAGCTGCTCGAGCTCCTCGAGGAACGCAGTGCGTGCGAGGAACTGCCCGAGGACGACATCGTGCCCGTCGGCGAGGTGCCGCCGGATCATCGCCACGGCGAGGCGTCGCGCCTGGAGGCCCGAGGCCGTGAGGTCCTCGTCCCAGCGGCCCAGCGAGTGCTTGATCGCGTCGATGTCCAGGGCGAGCGCGCCGGGGCGCTCGGCCGTGAGCAGCGCGGCGAGGGTGGACTTCCCGCTGCCGGGGGCACCGTTCAGCAGCAGGAGCGTCGGTGCGGCGCGGCCGGGCACCGGCTCGGGGCTCCGCGTCATCTCAGGGCTGCGATGCGACGAGGACGAGTGAGCCCTCGTACTGCGGCAGGGTCCGCAGCGTGCCGTGCCGCGCGTCCCAGGCGCCGCTGTCGAGGTCGCCGCCCAGCTCTTGCGCGAAGTGCTCCGTGGCGTCCTCGGGCACGAAGCTCCATGCCGAGCAGGAGAGCCGAGCTCCCGGATCGAGCAGCCCCTCGGGCCGCCCGTAGTAGGCCTCGTTGAAACCGTCGGTGCAATCCAGCGGGATGGGGACGAGAACGCTGCGGGCGCGCCCGCCAAGTCCTGCCTCGAGCTCGTCGAGCCCCGGATAGCGGCGGGCCTCGGTGGCGGTCACCTCCGGCGCGTACTCGGTGAGCCAGAAATCTTCCACCCGCTGCGGATCACAGGTGAGGATCACGACCGGTCCCCGGGTGACCCTCCGCATCTCACGCAGTCCGGCCGCGGTGTCCTGCCACTGGTGCACGCTGAAGGTGGTCATCGCGGCGTCGAAGGAACGGTCCGAGAAGGGCAGGCTCTCGGCGGTGCCGTCGAGAGCGCGCGACAGGTGCCCGGGGCGCTGTGCACGCATCGACTCCGAGGGCTCCACCGCCGTGACCCTGCGGTCCGTGGGTTCGTAGGAGCCGGCGCCCGCACCGACGTTCAGCACCGTGCTCGCATCGCCGAGCGCCTCGGAGATCACCTCGAACAGGCGGGGATCAGGTCGGCGATACTGCGCGTACTCACGGCCGATCGATCCGTAGTCCGCGTCGCCCGCGCTGCCGTCCGAGGTTCTTGTGCCCATGGCGGCAACCTAGGCCCCGCTCGTAGGGGCGTCAATGGCACCGGCGCCGTGGGCATCGATCGCGGTCACGTGCGGGCTGTCCTGCCCGGAGGTCGTCATCGGCGGAGGATCCCCTGGTCCCCGTCGACGGTGACGACGGCGCCGTCCGGGATCGCTGTCACCGCTCCGGGGACCGCGAGGACGGCCGGGATGCCGAGCTCCCGGGCCACGATCGCCGCGTGCGAGAGCACGCCTCCGGTCTCCGTGACCACGGCCGCGGCGATTCGGAACAGCGGGGTCCAGGCGGGATCGGTGGACCGGCAGACCAGCACGTCACCCGGGCGCACCCGGCGGAAGTCCTGCGGTCCGCGCACGATCCTGGCCGTGCCGGTCGCGACGCCGCCGCTCGCCGGAGCGCCCTGCAGCGTCCCGTGCACCGGATCGCTGCGTTGCGGTGGGCGGGGCACCGGTGCCGTGATCGGCCGCGCCTGCAGCACGTGGAGCCGATCACCGCGCAGGACCCATTCGATGTCGGCAGCGGCACCGAGCACGGAGGCCACCTCATCCCCGAGCGAGATCAGCTCATGAACCTGAGCGTCGCTGAGGGACATCTCGTGCTGCTCCCCGTCCCCGGGCCGTCGCCCGAGAATGCCCCGTGCACCGATCCTCCAGGAGTCCGGAGTGACGACCCCGCTGACGAGCTGCTCACCGGGGCCCCGCACCGCTTCGAGCATCCTCTCCTCACCGGTGAACAGCACTCCGGAGACGTCCGCGTCGAGGTAGCGCTGCACGATCACCGCCATCTCCGGCGCGGTGGACTCCCCTGGCTCGCCCGCCCCTCGGTAGGCGAGTGCATGAGGTGACCATAGGGACGCCCAGCACCGGAGGATCGCCGCCTGGACGGCATCGCTCCCCTGGACCGGAAGGATGCTCTCGTGCTGGCCGGCGGCCGAGGCCCCGGCCGTGTCCTCGTTCGTGGCGGAGGAGCGGACTGCGACCTGGGCGCCAGCGGCACGTCCGGACTCCGTCCGCAGCAGGGGCTCGAGCGCGGCGACCACGGCGGCATCGAGTCGTCCGTGCCGGATCCGCTCGCCCAGCTCGGCGGCGGGGACGGTGTCAGGGCGGAGCCCATGATGGTCCAGGTGCCGGCGGTAGGCCTGGACGGACACCACGACGCCGGCCGGCACTTCGATCCCGACGCGCAGCAGAGCCCCCAGTGCGGCGGCCTTCCCTCCCGACGTCTCGGGGCGGGCATCGCGCAGGTCGTGGAGCATCAGCGCTCCGCTCCCGGCGCGGGAGCGGCGGCAAGACCCACCAGGTGCGAGCTCTCGCCGACGAAGTGCACGAGCGGAGGGCCGTCGTCGTACTCGATGACGGTGAGCGCCGCGTTCGGCATCCCGGCGAGGGACATCCAGCTCTCCGGCGGTGCGCCCAGCGCGTCGCGCACCATCCACGCGATGGAGTAGGCGTGGGTGATCAGCACCTCGTGCGTCGGCCGTGCCTCGGCGGTGTGCGCTCGGGCGAAGCGTTCGGTGAGGCTGCGGGCGATGCGCGACCCCGCGGCCGCTTCCTCCGCTCCGAAGCCGTCGAAGAACCCCGCCCAGGGAGGGGTCACGGCCGCCAGGTCAGGAACGCACGGGATGTGGTCGATGAGCTCCGGCGCCTCGTCCACCAGCACGTGAGGAAGGCTGCGGGCGATCACCGCTGCGCTGTCGGTCGCGCGCGGCAACGGGGAGTGCCAGACCACGTCGATCGGGCAGCCCGCGAGCCGGCGTCCCAGCCTGCGGCACTGCTCGCGTCCGCGCTCGGTGAGCACGCCGAGCGCATCGGCCTCACCGTGTCGGGCGAGGTAGAGGGTGCGCCTGGTCATCGCGCGCTCTCGTTCATCTGGCCCTCGCCCGTGGAGGATCGCAGATCCTGATGGAGCTCGGCCCAGACGGCATGGCAGGACAGGACTCCCACGCCGGTGACCCAGCGGAGGCCCTCGGTGCGTGCTCGACCGACCGCGATGTCGTACTGCGCCGGGTAGCGGCCGAAGCGGGGAAGGCAGTTCAGCAGCGGGGCGAGCAGGGAGCGCAGCTCCCGTCCGAGAGCGGTGAGCGCGGTGAGCAGCTGCTCGAGCTCCCGTGCCCCCTCGGCATCGGGCACGGCTTGCACGGGAGAGGTCGATCGCAGCTGCCACATCGAGACCGTCTCGACGAAGCGGGCATTGATCCCTGCCGGCCGCTCGAATTCGGTGCTCGTCGCGGACAGCACCTCACGTGCTCCCGCTCCGTCCACATCCCGCGCGAGCAGCACGGAGAGGTGGGCCCGCCCGAGGTCGGTGAGAATCCAGCCGTGGGCCTCGGCGAAGCTCAGGGGTTCCACGAGCCCGGTACGGGTGGCCTGGTCGATGACGGTGAGGATCTCGTCAGCGGGGAGCAGGGCGCGATCGGCGATGACGTCGGCATCGGCGAAGCCGGCGAGGCGCAGCGCCTGCAGGGTCAGCAGCTCGGTTCCCGAGCGCGCGGCGGTCATGCCGGATCGTGGCCGTCGGGGTCGCTCGCCGTCGGCCGCTGCGAGACCCGCTGGTATCGCTGCTGAGCCGCCTGCGGAGACTGCAGGCCGAGCGCTTCGGCGACCTCCGCCCAGGTCATGCCTTCGGCGCGTGCGGTGAGCAGGAGGGCGACCTCGAGCGAGTCCAGATCGGATCGGGCCGTTTCGATCATCGTCAGTGCCGCCTTCAGCTCCTCGGGCGAGGCGGCACCGTCGGCCCGGTTCGCCCGCCACAGGGCATAGCGGAGCAGGGTCGCGGCGTCCGGTGGCTCTGCCGGGTGCTGCCAGGGGCGCGGCGGAAGGTCCTGGGCACCGGCCGTCCGTAGGTGCCGCCGGGCGTCGCTGGGGGTCGCCGGGTCGCTCTCGGTGGTGTCATGCATGTCCCCAGCATTGACCCTCAACACCCTGTTGTCAACACGTTGTTGAGGATCCGGTCTGTGACCGACGTGCCGGGCACCTCGGGCCCTCATGGAACGACTACGGTCATCGGATGAGCATCGAGAACGGGCAGCCGCTCGAGGGCGACAACGCCACCGCGGGCGTGGTCCGCGTCGGGGACACCGTGCGCAAGCCCTGGGGGCCGACGACACCGACCGTGCACGAGCTGATGCGCACGGTCGCGGCGGCGGGGATCGATGTGCCCGCTGTCCACGGCCGGGATGAGCAGGGCCGGCAGATCCTCGAGTTCGTGCCCGGCACCCCCGCCCTCGATGTCCCTCCCCTGACGCTCGACGAGCTCGCGCGGGTGGGCCGGGCGATCCGGTCGATCCACGACGCGAGCGAGGGCTTCGCCCCGTCGGCCCCAGCCCCGTGGGAACCGCTGCTCCCGGTGCCGGAGGGCTCTCCGGACCTGATCTGCCATGGCGACCTCACGCCCTGGAATCTGATCCTCGGCGAGCGCTGGGTGTTCATCGACTGGGATGGCGCCGCACCGAGCACCCGGCTGTGGGATCTCGCGTACTCCGCACAGGCCTTCACCGTGAACGACGTCACCGAGGATCCCTCCGCCGCGGCCCGGCGGCTGGCCGCCTTCATCGACGGTTACGGCGCCGACGCCGACCTCCGGGCACGGCTGCCAGGCACGATGGCTGATCGCGCCGAGGCCATGTGGACCATGCTGCGTGACGCCGACCGGGAGGGCCGTGAGCCGTGGGGGGCGATGTTCGCCTCTGGCCACGGCGATCATTGGCGGGCGGTCGCGGACCACGTCAGGCGGCATGAGGCCACCTGGGCGCTGGCCCTCGGCGATCTCGGCTCCGCCGGCTGACCGCCGCCGCGGAGGGCCGGGCTGGATCGCGTTCCCGTCGACTGTCGCACCCCGCTCCTAGTCTCGGCACATGCCCACCTCCGGTTCGATCCTCGCGCACCCCGCCTCGGGCGGCACCGCCCACGCGGAGCGGGAGACGATCCGCGCCCTCCTGCTGGAAGGTCGCCCGGATCTCGAACGTCGGCTGCTGGTCGGTCCGAGCGGGGCCCTGCTGATCCCGCTGCCCACGGGGCGCAGCATCGAGATCGGCCGGATGCGCCGGCGCGGGAGAGCCCGCTGGGTGGTGGTGACCCCCTCGGCCGACGGCGCGACGCTGCGGGAGCCGACAACGCTGGGCACCGTGGTCCGCGCAGCGCTGAGCGCTCTGCAGGAGGCCGAAGCCCGTCACTGACCCCCGGGCTCGCTGCCCCTCAACCCCGCTGCTGCCAGCTCGGGGAGATGAGGTCCGCGAGCATCCGAACCTGCGCGGCGAGGATGCGGTCGCCGATCGCTGCCGCATCGGCTCCGAGCTGTCCGAACACGTGCGCGCTGATCACCCCGACGAGACTGCTCCACACAGTCAGGGCGGTGAACCCTGTGGCCGGGGTGGTCTCGACGCCGAACTCGACCAGGTGGCTCTCCAGCAGCGCAGTGACCTCCGGCGCGAGGTCCGGCACCTCCCAGGAGGCGGCGGTGCCTTCGTGGGCGGCGTCGGCGGCGATGCGCAGCACCGCCTGCATCACCCGCGTGCCGTCAGCATTGGTGGCGTCGGCCGGAGCGCTGTAGTCACGCACGGGAGTGCCGTACAGGAGGGTCCACCGCTCGGGGTGCGCGATCGCCCAGGAGCACATGCCGTCCCCGAGGGCGAGGAAGCGTGCGCGGGGATCGTTGTCGGCCGTCGCCCCGGCCGCCGCGACAGCGATGTCCACGGTGTCGGCCAGGTCGGCATAGGCATCGACGATCAGCAGGGTGAGCAGGTCATCCCGGCTGCTCACGTAGCGATAAATCGCTGAGGAGACCATTCCCAGGCCGCGGGCGATCTCGCGCACACTCAGCCCCGCGACCCCCTGCTCGACGAGCTGCGCATTACCGAGCTCGACGATGCGCGCCATCGTGCGCTCGCGCGCGAGAGCCCTCGGGCCGGGAGAGCGAGGTGCGGGAGTCATGGCCGCATCCTCCCACACTACGAGAGCGGTGCTCTTGACTCGAAACCGAGAGCGGTGTTCACTGAATCCACGACACAGAGAGCAGTGCTCGCATCTTGGAGGTCCTCATGCATCACCTCGTCATCGGAGAAGGACAGATCGGCCGCGCGATCATCGAGGGCGCCCTCACCGACGGGGACACCGTCACCGTGCTGCGCCGGACCGCGGTGCCGCCGGAGCCGGGTGTCCGCCGTGTCACCGGGGATCTTCTCGATGCCGGCGTGCTCGAAGAGGCGGCCTCCGGCGCCGAGGCGATCCATGCCTGCTTCCACGCTCCCTACGATGCGCGGGTCTGGGCGCGGGAGCTGCCGCCGCGGGAGCTCGCGGTGCTGGACACCGCGGCCTCGGCCGGCATCCCGGTGGTCTTCCCGGAGTCGATGTACGGTTTCCAGGGCGGGGCCTCGGATCTCGCCGAAGGGTCCCCTCTGTCGCCGCGCGACGCCAAGGGAGAGATCCGTGGGCAGCTTCTCGCACAGCGTCGGATCCACGACGCCCGCACCCTCAGCCTCGTCGCCGCAGACCTGTCCGGGCCGACGACGGTGGGCACCGGCGCGGCCGTGGTGACCGCGATGCTCATCGAGCGGATCGCCGCGGGTTCGCGGCCGATCGTCGTCGGCGATCCCGCGGCGCCCCACGCCCTGACTTTCGTCCCAGATCTCGCCGCAGCCATGCTCCATGCGGCGCGGCATGCTGACCGCCTGGCTCCCGACGGCGACGCGGTGCTGCA
Organism: Brachybacterium sp.; assembly: GCF_052095815.1. NCBI lineage: Bacteria > Bacillati > Actinomycetota > Actinomycetes > Micrococcales > Dermabacteraceae > Brachybacterium > Brachybacterium sp. The sequence continues at coordinate 12,956 of NZ_JBQDLF010000062.1, forward strand.
CGCACCCTCCGCACCCGCCCGTTCCCAGGCGGAGCTGATCACCGCAGCCAGCGCTCTCCTCGGCGCACGTGGGCGTCGGCCGCTGGTCATCCCCCGCCTCGCCGTGCGCGCGCTGGCACCGCTGAACTCCTTCGCCCGCGAGCTGCACGGCATCGCGGGGCTCTGGTACGCGCCGTGCGTGCTGCGGCCGGGGATCCTCACCACCCAGGAGGAGCTGCAGCCGACGAGCTGGGAGGACGCACTCGAGGCGACACTGCGGGCGACAGCGCGGGCTATCGCTCGGGAGACCGGGCAGGTAACAGGGCACGCGGCGGTCGTCTGACCGTGCGGCGCGCCCGTCGGCCGCTCCTGCTAGCGTCGCGCCCATGAGCGACAGCGCACATCAGATCGATGCACAGCAGACCGACGGCACGACGGCCTCCGCGGGCGCCTCCCGTCACCTCGACATCGTCATCGAACGCCCCTGGCGCGAGGTCTACGAGTTCGCGAGCGATCCGCGGAACCTGCCCCGCTGGGCAGCAGGGCTCGCCGGCGGCGAGGTGAAGCGCGACGTCACCCAGTGGTCGATGAGCTCACCGATGGGGCGCGTACTGGTCAGCTTCGTCCCCGAGAACGAGTACGGGGTCATGGACCACACCGTCACCCTCCCCAGCGGTGAGTCCGTGCTGAACCCGCTGCGCGTGCTGGCGCTGGACGAGACCCGCTGCGAGGTCGTCTTCACCCTGCGCCGCGGCACGATGTCCGAGAGCGACTTCGCGGAGGACGCCGCGGCGGTTGCCGAGGACCTCGTCATGCTCAAGGAGATCTGCGAGCAGCGGTGAGCCGCCCCGAGCCGGGCCGGTCCCCGATCTGGACCAGCACCGGACCTGAACCGATGTCGGGCCAGCCCGACAATCGCTGACCTGGTGCCAGGATCGGGCGCGCGGTCCATCGCCGCCAGAGTGGAGACATGACCACCATGACCTTGCCCGAGACGCTCGACGCACCTCCCCCGCAGGCCGCCACACCGCTGCAGCGCTGGTCCGTCGGCCGCTGGGCCGCCCCGATCGGTCGCTTCCTCGCCTACTCGCTGATCGCCCTGCTGCTCGGGGCGATCGGCTTCTCGCTCGTCCTCGCGCTGCTCATCGCAGGCGTCTCGACCGTGATCGTCTGGGTGGGCCTGCCGATACTGATCGGTGGCGTGCTGCTCGCCCGCGGATTCGCGGCGGCCGAGCGCGCCCTGCAGTCCTCGATCCTGGACACAGAGCTGCCGACGCCCGCGCCCCGGGCCGCCCCCGCAGGCGCCGGCTGGATGCGCCGCCTCATCACTCCTCTGACAGACCCTCAGAACTGGCTGGACTCGCTGTGGGTGCTGGTGAACTTCCTCCTGGTGCTGATCACCTTCCCCCTCGCGATGGCCTGGACCGTCGGAGCCATCGCCACGGTGGGCGGGCCCGTCGCGACCCTCATCCTCGAGCAGGTGCTGCCGCCCGCCGACAACAGCGGCCTCGGCGAGCTGTTCGGGGTGCCGGAGCCATACGCACTCCCGGTGGACATGGCCCTGCAGTTCCTCATCGGCCTGCTGTTCCTGCTGACCCTCGGCCCCGTGGTGCGCGGCCTGGCCGCACTGCACCGAGGCGTGGCCCGCGGCATGCTGAGCTCGCGCTACCACGAGCAGCAGCAGCTGCTGCGCACCGAGCAGTCGCGCGCAGCCGGCCGCACCGCCGAGTCCACCGCCCTGCGCCGACTCGAACGGGACCTGCACGACGGCCCCCAGCAGCGCCTCGTACGTGCCTCGATGGACCTCGCCCGCGTCGAAGCCCTCGCGGCGAAGGACCCGGCAAAGGCCCAGGCCGTGCTGCGCGAGACGCGTGAGCAGCTGGGGCTGACCTTGGACGATCTCCGTCGCCTCTCCCGCGGGATCGCCCCGCCGGTCCTGGTCGATCGCGGACTCGCCGCGGCACTCACCGAGCTGGCAGCGATCTCCCCGATCCCCACGACGATCGAGAGCCCCGAGCTGACACTTCCCGAGCACGTCGAGATCGGCATCTACTACGTGGTCTCCGAAGCACTGACCAACGCTGCCAAGCACTCCGGTGCCGCCGGCATCGTGGTGGAAGTGGCACGAATCGGGGATGATGCCTGGGTGAGGATCGAAGACGACGGGCGCGGAGGCGCCGAGATGCGCACCGGCGGCGGCCTGGCAGGGCTCGTAGGCCGTGTCGCCTCCCTGGAGGGACGCCTGACGGTGACCTCGCCACCCGCACACGGAACCCGGATCGAGGCCGTGATCCCATGCGCATCCTGATCGCCGACGACTCCGCGCTGATCCGTGAAGGACTGCGCCTGGTGCTCGAGGAGGCCGACCACACGGTGGTGGGCACCGCCGCGACCGGCACGGAGCTGGTGGTGCGCGCCCTCGAACTCCGGCCGGACCTCGTGATCTCGGACATCCGGATGCCACCCAGCCACACCGATGAAGGCCTGCGTGCCGCGCAGCAGATCAGAGCACAGTGGCCGGGAGCACCGATCGTGCTGCTCAGCCAGTACGTGGTGGTCGGCTATGCGACCGAGCTGATCGAGTCCGGGGCCAGCGCCACGGGCTACCTGCTGAAGGACCGGATCTTCGACATCCGCTCCTTCCTCGAGTCGATCGAGCGAGTCGCCGCGGGAGGCGTCGCGATCGACCCGGACGTGGTGGGACAGGTGATCTCCTCCCGCCGGCGCACGCCGCTGGACGAGCTCACCCCGCGCGAGCGCGAGGTGCTCGAGCTGATGGGCGAGGGCCTGACCAACGCGGGGATCTCCGAGCGGCTCTTCATCAGCGGGGGTGCGGTGGAGAAGCACACCCAGCGCCTGTTCGCGAAGCTCGGACTCAGCGAGGACTCGAGTGTGCACCGGCGGGTCACCGCAGTGCTGACGCTGCTGGGCGGCAAGTGACCGTTAGCTGACTGACGGAGCTGCGGGGGAAGGTGGCTGCGGTGGCTGCGGTGGCGTCAGCAGACACAGCTTGCACCGTGGCGACCTTCACCGAGAGCCTCAGCCGGGGAGCCCTCAGCTGGGCTCCGTTGGCGGAGGTGACGGGTCGAGATCGAGCCCGCCAGACAAGACCCACGGATCCTCCCCAGTGCGACTTATCCACAATTCCTCCGGCATTCTTGACTGAAACGAATTGCCTGATTCTGCGTAGGCCCTTCCGGAATTAGGCGACCGCAGGCCCTCGGGGATTTCCCATGACGTGCCTCCCGCACTCGCAACGCCTGGCCTTGCCGTAAGAACAGCCTTGGACGGGGCTGCGCCAGGTCACGGCGCGGGGAGACCAGACGTGACACCCGTACGATCACCCGCGGGGCCCAGCGGCGAACAGGACCCACATGGACACGCGACCCTTCCTCCACCGAGCCCACATATCCGGCTCTTCGCGGTTCGTGGTGAATGACCCTGCTGTGGCGGGTATTCACGC
>NZ_JBQDLF010000063.1:0-16001 GCF_052095815.1 Brachybacterium sp.
AGAATCGCTTCGGCGGGTACAGCGCCGAGGCGTCCACACCACCGGAGAGGATGCGGCCGGAGGCCGGGGCGGCGAGGTTGTACGCGCGGGACAGGCGGGTGAGCGAGTCCAGCAGCACGACCACGTCGCGGCCCATCTCCACCAGTCGCTTGGCGCGCTCGATGGCGAGCTCGGCCACGATCGTATGATCCGAGGCAGGGCGGTCGAAGGTGGAGGCGATGACCTCCCCCTTGACGGTGCGCTGCATGTCGGTGACCTCTTCGGGACGCTCGTCGACGAGCACAACCATGAGGTGGACCTCAGGGTTGTTGGTCGTGATGGCGTTCGCGATCTGCTGCATGATGATCGTCTTGCCGGCCTTCGGGGGCGCGACGATGAGTCCACGCTGGCCCTTGCCGACGGGCGAGACCAGATCGATCAGCCGGGGAGCGACGCTCTTGGGATCGGTCTCCAGTCGCAGCCGCTCGTCCGGGTACAGCGGAGTGAGCTTGCTGAAGTCCACCCTCTGGCGCGCACGCTCAGGAGGCATCCCGTTGATGGTGTCGACCTGCACCAGCGCCGCGTACTTGCTCTGGTTCCCGCCACCGCCGCCGCTCTTGCCGCGGCGGTTCCGGCCACCGCCATGCTGCTGCTGCGGCTGCTCGACATAGTGGTCCTCGCCGTCGCGCGGCGCCTTGACCTGCCCGGTGATCGCATCGCCCTTGCGCAGACCTGCGCGCTTGACCTGATTCATCGTCACGTACACGTCGCTCGCACCGGGCAGGTAGCCGGTGGTGCGCACGTAGGCGTTGTTGTCGCGGATGTCCAGGATGCCGGCGATCGACATCAGCTCATCGCCGTCGCGGGAGTCACCGCCGTCCTGCTGGCCGCCCTGGGTCGACGAGCCGCCCTGGCTCCGCTGGCCGCCCTGGTGGTGCTGGCCCTGCTGACCGCCCTGGCCACCCTGACCACCCTGGCTGCCCTGACCGTCCTGCTCGTTCGCAGCGCCACGGCCGCGACGCTTTCGGTCGCGGGAACGGTTCCGGCTGCGGGACCGACCGCGACGGTCGTCGTCGTAGTCATCCCCGCCCTGGCGATCGTCATCCTGCTCGCCGGAGCGATCCGGCAGCTCGATGTCTTCGAGCCGGCGGCGCTGGTTGCCACCCTGCTGGTTGCCACCCTGCTGGCCGCCGCTCTGCTGAGTGCTGTCCTGCTGGCCACCGCTCTGCTGGCCGCCGCCCTGCTGGTTGCCGCTGCGCGAACCGCGCTGCTGGTCGCGTCCACCACGCTGCTGACCGCCGCTTTCGCGGCCGTCGTCCTGCTGGCTGCGATCCTGCTGGCCGCGGTCCTGCTGGCTGCGGTCCTCGTGACGTTCTGCAGCGTCCTCTGCACGCTCGTCCTGCTGCCCGCGCGAGGCGGAGCTGCTCGGCAGCTCGATGCCCAGTGCAGGGGCGCCCTCGTCCTGTCGTGCGGCAGCCTGGCTGCCGCGACGGGAACGGGACCGGCTGCGGGTGCCCTGTTCGGCCCGGTCATCGCCGGACTCGCCCAGCGGGTTCTGCTGAGCCTGTTCGGCGGGAGCCTCGCTCCGCGCCGGAGCTGCCTGCTGGGCGGGGGCCTCTGCGGCAGGGGCGGCAGCGGCGGGCGCTGCGGCGGAAGCGGGTGCTGCTGAGGTCGATCCACCCCCGCGGATCGCGTCGATCAATTCGCTCTTGCGCAGCCGACGAGCGCCCTTGATGCCGCGCTCGGCGGCCATGGCCTGCAGTTCGGGAAGCTTCTTCGCCGCAAGGTCTGCGCCGGAAGTGGTGTCGTTCACCCGGGTTCCTTCCTGTCGAGCCGTTCTCGCCGGCTCTGTTCTGGTCTGGATGCCGCGCAACGCCGGGAGCTCTCGGGCTCCGGGTGCTGCAGCGACTGGTCCGAGCAGGGTTGTTCCCCCAGGATGCAAGGCATCTGTGGTCGGCCTGCCGGTGTGGTTCTGGGTGCGTCAGCGGAGGTGCACGGACCTGCGGGGCACATCATGAAGGGTGCGCGAGGACCGTGCGAAGCACTGATCAGGGGACACATCGAGGCGCGGAGTTCTGCGCACAGCATCCACCGGGGATCTGCTGCAGGGTTCAGCGCCGTGCGATATCGCCTGGACGCAGGCTCAACCTACCACAGGGGCGGAAGGGATCTCTCGCAGCCGCACCTCAGCGATCCGCCAGGCTTCGGGGTCCGTGACGAAGCGACGCACCAAGGGGGCGAGCTCTCTGCGATGTCCCGACAGCACCAGCACCGAAGGGCCCGCGCCGGAGACCACTGCAGGGTGGCCCTCACGGCGCAGCACCTTCATCAGCTCAATGCTCTCGGGCATACCTGCGGAGCGCTGCTCCTGGTGGAGGCGGTCCTCCGTCGCGTCCAGCAGCAGCTCGGGAGCGCCGCTGAGCGCGTGCACGAGCAGCGCGGCACGGGAGGCGTTGTGGACGGCATCCTGGTGAGGGACGTGCTCGGGGAGCAGACCGCGGGCCTGATCGGTGGAGAGCGTCGTGCGCGGCAGCAGCACCACAGGGTGCAGCACTCCTTCAGCACAGGCCAGGGACACTGCCCGGGCCGTGTCGCCGTGCATCCAGGAGAGCACCACGCCACCCAGGAGCGCCGGGGCGGCATTGTCGGGATGCCCCTCGAACTCAGTGGCCAGCTGCAGGACAGCCTGGTCATCCAGAGCCCGCGGATCAGAGATCATCCCCCGCGCGAGCAGCAGGCCGGCGATCGTCGCCGCGGCGCTCGAGCCCAGGCCACGGCCATGCGGGATCCGGTTCAGCGCGCGCAACCGCAGTCCGGTCTGGGGAGCACCGGCATGATCCAGACCGCGGCGCAGAGCACGCACGACCAGATGGTCCTCCCCTGCGGGGACCGCACCGGCGCCCTCTCCCTCGACCTCGATCTCGATCGAACCGGTGGTCGCCTCGACCGTCAGCTCGTCACAGAGGTCCAGCGCGAGCCCCAGGGTGTCGAAACCGGGCCCGAGGTTCGCGGAGGTCGCGGGGACCTGCACGGACACTCGCGTGTTCTGGATCCTCACAGGCCGATGGCCTCCGCTGCGGCGGCGATGTCGACCGGCACGACGGTCGGCGTCAGGTCGTGCTGGGTCAGGGCGGTGTCGGTGTCCTTGAGTCCGTTGCCGGTGACCGTGATCGCGATCGTCGCCCCGGCCGGGACCAGCCCTCGCTCGGCCTGCTGCAGCAGGCCGGCGACGCCGGCCGCAGAAGCTGGCTCGACGAAGATACCGACCTCGCCGGCGAGGAGCTTCTGCGCATCGAGGATCTGCTGGTCGGTGACGGCATCGATGAGACCACCGGAATCGTCGCGCGCGGTCACGGCGAGGTCCCACGAGGCCGGCGCGCCGATCCGGATCGCGGTGGCGATCGTCTCGGGGTCGCTGATCGGGTGGCCCGCCACGAACGGTGCGGAGCCGGCGGCCTGGAAACCCCACATCTGCGGCAGCGACTGCGTGATGCCTGCCTCGCGGTACTCGCGATAGCCCATCCAGTAGGCGGAGATGTTCCCCGCGTTGCCGACCGGGAGGATGTGGATGTCCGGAGCCCTGCCCAGGGCATCGCCGACCTCGAAAGCGGCGGTCTTCTGGCCCTGGAGCCGATAGGGGTTCACGGAGTTCACGAGCTCGATCGGATGCTCTGCGTCCAGCTTGCGGGCGATCTCGAGGCAGTCGTCGAAGTTGCCGTCGACCTGGATGAGCTTGGCACCGTGGACCACTGCCTGGGCCAGCTTGCCAGCAGCGATCTTGCCCTGCGGCAGGAGCACCGCACAGGTCAGGCCCGCGGCGGTGGCGTAGGCGGCGGCCGACGCGCTGGTGTTCCCGGTGGAGGCGCACACGACAGCGGTCGCACCGTCGTTCAGCGCCTTCGTCATCGCGGAGACCATTCCCCGGTCTTTGAAGGAGCCCGTCGGGTTCATCCCCTCGACCTTGATGTGCACGTCCGCGCCCACGGTCTTCGACAGGGTGGGCGCGTGCAGCAGCGGGGTGCCTCCCTCCCCGAGGGTCAGCAGGGTGTCGTTCGCGGTGAACGGGAGGTGCTCGAGATATTCGGCGAGGACGCCGCGCCACTGGTGTGCCATTGGGTCATTCTCCTTCGATGCGCAGGACGGAATCGATGCTGAGCACCGTGGCAGTGGAGGAGAACACATCCAGAGAGGCGGTCATCGCGGACTCGAGCGCACGATGGGTGCTGATGCCGATGTGGGCACGGGCCTGCTCCCCCTCCTCTCCGCGTTCGTCCAGCAGCTCCTGGTGGATGGTCGAGATCGAGATCCCGTAGCCCGAGAGGGTGCCGGCGATCTCAGCGAGCACACCGGGGCGGTCCTGCACGGTCAGGGAGACGTAGAACGCACTGCGCAACTCCTCGAGCGGGATCGACTCGAGCTCGGCGTAGCGGGACTCCCGCGGTCCCACTCCCCCATGGACCCGGGCGCGGGCAGCGGAGACGACGTCGCCGAGAATCGCGGAGGCGGTCGGTGCACCGCCTGCACCCTGTCCGTAGAACATCAGGGAGCCGGCGGCCTCTGCCTCGATGAACACCGCGTTGTACGCCTCGGAGACCGAGGCCAGGGGGTGGTGGTCGGGGATCAGTGCCGGGTAGACACGGGCTGAGATCCGCTCGCCGCCCTCCTCCTCGATCCGCTCGACGATCGAGAGCAGCTTGATGGTGCGTCCCATGCGGGCGGCTGCGGTGATGTCCTGCGCGGAGACGGCGGTGATGCCCTCGCAGTGCACGTCCGCGAGCCGGACCCGGCTGTGGAAGGCGAGCGAGGCGAGGATGGACGCCTTCGCCGCCGCGTCGTGGCCCTCGACGTCCGCCGTCGGATCAGCTTCCGCATAGCCGAGCTCCTGGGCGTCGGCCAGGGCGTCCTCGAAGCTCGCCCCGGTGCGCGTCATGGCGTCGAGGATGAAGTTGGTGGTGCCGTTGACGATCCCGAGCACGCGCTGGATGCGGTCCCCCGCGAGGGACTCGCGCACCGGGCGCACCAGCGGGATCGCGCCGGCGACCGCTGCTTCGAAGTAGAGGTCCACGCCATGGGCGTCGGCCGCTTCGTAGAGCGAGGCACCGTCCTGGGCCAGCAGCGCCTTGTTGGCGGTCACCACGCTGGCTCCGTGGATCATCGCGTCCAGCAGCAGCGTGCGGGCCGGCTCGATGCCGCCCATCACCTCGACCACCAGATCCGCCTCCCGCACCAAGCGGGTCGCGTCGTCGGTGAGGAGGGCCGCGGGCACGTGCTCTCCGCGGTCCCGGCCGAGATCGCGCACGGCGACGCCGATCACCTCGAGCCGAGCCCCGATCCGGTGGGTGAACTCGCTGCCCTGCTGGGAGAGCAGGCGCAGCACCTCAGAGCCGACGGTCCCGGCGCCGAGGACGGCGACTCGGAGCGTCGGCAGATCCGGGGACACCGGGCTGCCTGAATGGTGCAATGACATCTGCGAGGTGGTCCTTCCACGGGGTCCGACGGATCGGCGGAGGCGGGCCCCCGCACTGTATCCGAGGGGGAGGGCGCTCCGTGACCCTGCATGAACGATTGCGACAGCCGCCGGAAGCTCAGCCGACGTCGAGGCCCAGCAGGTCCTCCTCCGTCTCGCGACGGATGAGGGTGCGGATCTCACCATCACGGACCGCGACCACCGGCGGTCGCGGGACATGGTTGTAGTTCGAGGCCAGTGAATAGCAGTAGGCACCGGTGACGGGGACCGAGATCAGGTCGCCGCGGCGGACGTCGCCGGGCAGGTACTCGTCCTTGACCACGATGTCGCCGCTCTCGCAGTGCTTGCCGACCACGCGGACCACCTCGGGGGTGACGTCGGAGACCCGACCGGTGAGCAGGCACGAGTAGTCGGCGTCGTAGAGGGCGGTGCGCACGTTGTCGCTCATACCACCGTCGACCGAGACGTAGAGGCGGTGATGAGGGCCGCCGAGGCGCACGTCCTTGATGGTGCCCACGGAGTAGAGCGTCTGTGTGGAGGGGCCGGCGATCGCGCGGCCGGGTTCGAAGGACACGTGGGGCACGTCGAGCTCGAGCTCGAGGCACTGCTTCTCGACGATCCGGGCGATGCCGTTCGCGAGCGCTTCCGGCGTGGCCGGCGTGTGCTGGGTGTTGTACATGACGCCGAAGCCGCCGCCGAGGTCGAGGTTCTTGATGGTGTGACCGAGCTCGTCCCGGACCTCGGCGACCAGCCCGAGCACGCGGCGTGCGGCGACCTCGAAGCCGCCGGTGTCGAAGATCTGGGAACCGATGTGGGAGTGCAGGCCGATCAGGTCCAGCTGGGGTGCCTCGAGCACGCGACGCACCGATTCCAGGGCGGCGCCTCCGGAGAGGGAGAGACCGAACTTCTGGTCCTCGTGCGCGGTGGCGATGAACTCGTGGGTGTGCGCCTCCACACCGGTGGTCACCCGCAGCATGACGGCAGTGCGCACGCCGAGCTGCTCGGCGAGCGCGTTGACGAGCTCGATCTCTTCGAGCGAGTCGATGACGATACGGCCTACCCCTGCCTCGAGGGCGCGGCGGATCTCGCCCTCGGACTTGTTGTTGCCGTGCAGCGCGATACGGGCAGCGGGGAATCCAGCACGCAGCGCCACGGCGAGCTCGCCGCCGGTGCAGACATCGAGGCCCAGCCCGTCCTCCTGGACCCAGCGGGCCACCGCCCCGCACAGGAAGGCCTTGCCCGCGTAGTAGACATCGGCCCCGGCATGCGCGTGGAACGCCTCGGCGAAGGCATCGCGGAAGGCCCGGGCCCGGTGGCGGAAGTCCTCCTCGTCGAGCACGAACGCAGGGGTGCCCACCTCTTCGGCGATGCGGTGGACGTCGACCCCGCCCACCTCGACCGCGCCCTGTGCATTCCTGGAGGTGTTGCGCGACCACAGCCCATCGATCAGGGTGTTGACATCGGTCGGATAGGGCAGCCAGGTGGGGGCGGCATCGTTGCCATGAAGGGCTCCGGCTTCGTGGGCGCGCATATCTGCTCCTGGTCTCGCACTCTCCCGCCCCGGCGGACGTGCCGAAGGGTCGCGCCATCGGCGCCCTGCCGAGGGTAGGCGCGCCACCGCGCACGGCGCAGGCGCGTCCGGTCCGCGAACGCCCCTCCGGGCTGTGCCCGTCCAGCCGGCTCAGAGCTGTGCCCATCCAGCCGGCCGGGATCCTCCACGCCGGTCAGAACCCCAGCTCACCGGCAGGCTCAGGGCCTTCCGGCGCGACGGGGTGAGTGAGCGCACTTGATAGTGTCGAGATATCGGCGCGGGAGCCCTGTCCGTCGCTCTCGGGCGACGACAGCCCCCTCGCCTCCTCACCCGACTCGACGCGAAGGAGACCCGATGCCCTCAGCATCCTCGACTCAGGGCGGGCACCACCAGCTGGTGGTGGTCGCCAACCGGCTGCCGGTGGATTCACGCACGCTTCCCGATGGTGCCACCGAGTGGGTGACCAGCCCCGGCGGCCTGGTCACGGCCATGGAGTCGGTGATGCGCAACGTCGACTCGGGGGCCTGGGTGGGATGGGGCGGCTCCCCGGGAGACGCTCCGGACCCGTTCGACGCGGATGGGATGAGCCTGTACCCCGTACGGCTGGACCAGCAGGACATCGAGCGGTACTACGAGGGGTTCTCCAATGGCACCCTCTGGCCGCTCTATCACGACGTCATCGTCGAGCCGGAGTTCCATCGCGGCTGGTGGGACACCTATCTCTCGGCGAACCGGCGCTTCGCGCAGACCGCGGCCCAGGTGGCGGCCGAGGGCGGGATGATCTGGGTGCACGACTACCAGCTCCAGCTCGTGCCGCAGATGATCCGGGCCTCGCGCAGCGACGTGCGGATCGGATTCTTCAACCACATCCCCTTCCCCGCCGTGGAGCTGTTCTCCCAGCTGCCCAAGCGGAACTCGGTGCTGCGCGGGCTGCTGGGCGCCGACCTGCTGGGCTTCCAGCGCGAGAGCGATTCGCTGAACTTCGTGGCGGCGGTGCGCAAGCTCCTGGGCTACCACGTCGAGGGGAAGACGATCTTCGTGCCCGGCCTCGGCGCCGCTCCTGTGCGCGAGGTACAGGTGCAGACCTTCCCGATCTCGATCGACTCCGCCGCCGTCTCCGCCCTCACCGAGGACCCGGAGATCCGGGAGCGTGCCGCGCAGCTGCGCCGAGACCTCGGCGAGCCCGAGAAGATCGTGCTGGGAGTGGACCGCCTCGACTACACCAAGGGCATCCGCCACCGCCTCAAGGCCTACGGCGAGCTGCTCGATGACGGGTCTATCGATCCGCACGAGACGGTCATGATCCAGGTCGCCACTCCGTCCCGGGAACGGGTGGAGGCTTACCGCCAGCTGCGCGACGAGATCGAGCTGATCGTGGGCAGGATCAACGGCGAGCATGCCCCCATCGGCCGCCCCGCCGTCTCCTATCAGCACCACTCCTTCGATCGCCGCGACATGACCGCGCTGTTCATGGCTGCGGACGTGGTGCTGGTGACGGCGTTGCGCGACGGCATGAACCTGGTGGCCAAGGAGTACGTCGCCTCCCGGCCCGACCTCCAGGGGGTGCTGGTGCTCAGCGAGTTCGCCGGCGCCGCCGACGAGCTGCGTGCCGCGGTGCTGGTGAACCCGCATGACATCGACGAGCTGAAGGCGGCGACGCTGCGGGCGCTGGCGATGCCGCCCGAGGAGCAGGAGGAGGCGATGCGCTCCCTGCGCCATCAGGTGATGGAGCAGGATGTGCAGGCCTGGGCGCACAGCTTCCTGCAGCAGCTCGAAGAGTCCCGGACCCCGGAGCAGAAGACCACCCCGGTGGTGCACCTGAGAGGGGACAAGACCAGCGCGGACGCAGAGATCGAGACGGCGCTGAAGGACTTCACCGAGGTGCCGCGGCTGCTGATCGCCTCGGACTTCGATGGGGTGCTCGCACCGATCGTCGCCGATCGCGATGCGGTCCAGCCCGACTTCCCTTCGCTCACCGCGCTGCGCGAGCTCTCGGAGCTGCCCGGCGTCGCGGTCGCCCTGGTCTCGGGGCGGGCGCTGGCCGACCTGGACGCGCTCACCAACATGCCCAGCTCGGTGGTGCTGGTGGGATCCCACGGTGCGGAGGTGGGGGCGCTGCCGCCGTGGATGCAGGCTGAGGTGGTCGACAAGACGGCGCTGGCGATGACTCCGGAGAAGGAGGACCTGCTCGCATCGATCACGGCAACCCTGCGCAGGATCGCCCGTGCCCATCCGGGCACGGAGGTCGAGACCAAGCCGACGGCTGCGGTGCTGCACACCCGCAATGCCAAGGGCCGCGGCGCGATCAACGCCACGGAGTCCGCGCTCGAATACGCGACGACCCTGCCGGATGTCACCGTGACGCCGGGCAAGGAGGTGGTGGAGTTCGCCGTCGTCCACACCTCGAAGGGGGTGGCCATCGATGCCCTGGCCCGGGCGAGCGCCGCCGACGCGTGGCTCTACCTGGGTGACGACGTCACCGACGAATCCGTCTTCGCCCAGCTCGGCGCCCATGATGTGGGGCTCAAGGTGGGCGGCGGAGACACCGCGGCCACGTTGCGGATCTCGGACACCGAGGCGGTGCGGGGCGTGCTGCAGCGGCTGCTCGCGCTGCGGGGCGAGCAGAGCTGATCCTCAGCGGAACAGAGAAGAGCCGGGACGCCGTCTGCTGACGACGTCCCGGCTCTTCATTCTGGTGCCCGCGACAGGATTCGAACCTACGACCTTCTGCTCCGGAGGCAGACGCTCTATCCACTGAGCTACGCGGGCCGACCACGGAAGTCTAGCAACACCTCTCGCCCGGGGTCGTCCTCGGACACTCCGCAGACGGTCGGTGTGAGCGGGACCTCACCGCAGCAGCGGCAGCTGGGCCCCGTGCAGAACGGCGGAGGGATCCGCGGCGATGCGCAGCCCGCTCGGAGCGGCGCCGGAGCGTACCAGGAGGTCGCCGACAGCGGCGATCATCGCCCCGTTGTCGGTGCACAGCGCCGGCGGTGGGATCCGCAGCTCGATGCCCGCCGCGTCGCACTTCTCCTGCGCCACGGCGCGCAGCCGAGCATTCGCGGCGACGCCGCCGACGATGATCAGGGTGTCCAGATTCCGTTCCTTCACGGCCCGGAGCGCCTTCTTGACCAGCACGTCGACCACGGCCTGTTCGAAGGAGGCTGCGATGTCTGCGACCGGCACCGGCTCTCCCGCCCGTTCGAGGGTCTCGACGGTCCGAGCCACCGCAGTCTTCAGCCCGGAGAAGGAGAAGGTGAACGGCGCGTCCTTCGGCCGCAGCATCGCGCGGGGGAAGGAGAACGCGGTGGGGTCCCCCTCGACCGCGGCACGGGAGATCGCCGGGCCACCGGGATAGCCGAGTCCCAGCAGACGCGAGACCTTGTCGAAGGCCTCGCCGGCAGCGTCGTCGAGGGTGTCGCCGAGGTGCTCGATGGGATCGCGCACCAGATCCCCGACGGCGAGGATCGAGGTGTGACCACCGGAGACGATCAGCACGATGCTGCGCTCGGGCAGCGGGCCGTGCTCGAGGGTGTCGGCGGCGGCGTGTCCGGCCAGGTGGTGGACGCCGTACAGGGGCTTGCCGAGCGACCATGCGATCGACTTCGCGGCGGCGAGGCCCACATGAACTGCAGTGGCGAGGCCCGGACCGGAGGTCACAGCGACGTGGGTGATGTCCGACAGCTGGATGCCGGCGTCCTCGACGGCGATTCGCAGGGTGGGGACCACCGCCTCGACGTGGGCACGGGCGGCGATCTCGGGGACCACTCCCCCGAAGTCAGCATGCTGGGCGGCGCTCGAGGCGAGACCCTGCCCCAGGAGGACTCCGTCGGAGACGAGGCCGAACCCGGTCTCGTCGCACGAGGACTCGATCCCGAGGACGATCGGGGACCCGGAGGTCGTCACCGCAGGATCGACATCGGGTTGGAGTAGTTGCCCGCCTCGTCCATCTTCGCGAAGTGCAGGTGGCAGCCGGTGGAGCGGCCGGTCGAGCCGACGTAGCCGATGGTGTCGCCTGCGCCTACGGTCGCACCCACCGAGGTGTTGAACCCCTGCAGGTGGTAGTAGCCGGTGACGACCCCGTTGCCGTGGTCGATCTTGACCCGGTTGCCGGAGGCGTGGTGGTACTCGACCGCGACGACGGTGCCGGACTTGGCCGCGTGCACCGGGGTACCGCAGGAGGCACCGAAGTCGACGCCGTCATGGCCCTTGTAATAGCCGAGAACGGGGTGGACGCGGCCGCCGTAGCCGGAGGTGATCGTGCCGTTGACGGGACGGACGTAGCCGGAGCCGCCGATGGGAGCCGCCGCGCCGGAGCCGTCGACCTCGACCGCCTCGGGTTCGGGTTCGGGCTCAGGGAGGGAGACCTCGATGCCGGTGCCCTGCTCTGCAGGCTCCTCGGCGGCGGCCTCGTCGGACGCGGGAGCGGTGCGCTCCTCGGAGCGGCTGGCGCCGTCCTCCTCGGTGCGGGTCTCGACCGCAGCATCGACGGTCGCGGCGGCCTCGGCGGCGGGCAGCGCCACCGGGGCGATGGCGGCAGCGGGCTGCGCGGCGACGGCAGCGGGCTGAGCCTGCGCCACGGTCTCGCCCTGCGGGGCGGCCTCATCGATCCCGGCCGCGGCGGCAGCCAGCGGAGCGGCGATGGTGGCGGTGGCCAGGACTCCCAGGACACCCGCCTTCAAGGCACCCGAAGAGAGTGCAGAATCGCGATGGGTCCCTCCGACTGCGCGGTGCTTGCGCACTGCTGCGCGTCCGTCGGCGCGATGATTCGCCACGTGTTGACCTCTTCCATTGCGACTGCGTAGTTCCCGTTCAAGCCTCTGTCCGAACGCGACGCCGGACAGGGGAAGTACGCGTCGCCGAACAACCTCGACCAAACTACGTGCCGCTCGGGGCGCCCGACGAGCAGGTCAACCGGGTCATTGCCAAGTTTTTGCCGAGATGCCATAAAGGTTGCCCGATCTTGACGCGAGGGCGCCCAGCCAGGGGTTCGCATCACGTCCGGAGGCTCGGGAGTGCCCCGTGCGTCACATTCCGGCGCGGCACCCGTCGCTGCGGTTCCTGCCGCTGCGATACCCGCCGTCACGCGCCGGGTGCCGGGCCGGTCGCAGGTCCCCACCTGCCCGGCCGTTACCCGGAGGGATCCAGGCAGCGCCGTCTAGAGTGTCCCCATGCCGACCCCGGACAAGACAGCAGCCACCGGAAACGCCCCCGTGCGCGTGGTGGTGATCGAGGACGAGCCCACGATCACCCGTGCGATCGCCGACCGGCTCACCGCCGAAGGGTGGGAGGTCTCCACCGCCCTGGACGGTCCGTCCGGAGTGCGGACGGTGGCCGAGGTGCGACCCGATGTGGTGGTGCTGGATGTGATGCTCCCGGGCTTCGACGGGCTCGAGGTGTGCCGCCGGATCCAGGCCGACGAGCCGGTCCCGGTGCTCATGCTCACCGCGCGCGACGACGAGACCGACATGCTGGTGGGCCTCGGCGTGGGCGCGGATGACTACATGACCAAGCCCTTCTCGATGCGCGAGCTCGTCGCCCGCCTCAAGGCGCTGCTGCGACGGGTGAGGCGCGCCGGTGCACCGGCCCCCACCGAGGCGGAGAAGCAGGAGGCTCTTGAGTTCGGGGACCTGGTCATCGACCGGGCCGGCCGCAGGGTGATGCGCGCTGGGGCCCCCGCCCATCTGACGCCCACCGAGTTCGATCTGCTGCTGTGCCTGGCTGGAGCGCCCGGCACCGTCCTGACTCGCGAGCAGCTGCTGGCGGATGTCTGGGACTGGGTGGACGCGACCGGAACCCGCACCGTGGACTCCCACGTCAAGGCGCTGCGCCGCAAGCTCGGCGCCGACCTGGTGCGCACGGTCCACGGAGTCGGCTACGCCCTGGAGATCCCCGAGGACCCGGAGGCGGGCGCGGAGGCTCCGGGCACGAGTGCAGGGACCACACCGGACCTCTCCTCGATGGCGACCCCCAACCTTCCCACCGACGGCTCGTGAGCTCCCCCCGGGGCGGGGTGCCCGGCTCTTCTCGGCGCCGCGTCCCCGAGCGGCTCGACGTGCGCCCCCTGGATCGTTTCCGCTCCTTCAAGGTCAAGCTCGGCATCCTGGTCGCGGCGAGCGTGAGCGTCGCAGCGCTGCTCACGCAGGTGAGCATCCGTGCCGGCATCGAACCGCTGCTCGCGCTGCCCCTGGTGGTGATCGCCGCGCTGGTCTTCACCCAGCTGCTGGCCCGCGGCATGACCTCGCCGCTGCGCGAGATGACCGGCGCCGCCCAGGCCATGGCCCGCGGCGACTACAGCCGAGAGGTGCGCACCAGCAGCCGCGACGAGGTGGGTCAGCTGGCCGCAGCGTTCTCCACGATGGCCTCTGAGCTCGAGCAGACCGACCGGATGCGCCGGGACCTGGTCGCCAACGTCTCCCATGAGCTGCGCACCCCGGTCGCCGGGCTGCGCGCGCAGCTGGAGAATCTCGTGGACGGGGTCACCGAGCCCGACCCCGCCGCTCTCGAGGTGGCGCTGAACGAGACCGAGCGGCTCTCCCAGCTGGTGGGCCACCTGCTGGATCTCTCCCGTCTGGATGCCGGGGTGGTCGAGCTGGATCTCGAGGCCGTCGAGCTCACTCCGTTCCTCCACGAGGTGGTGGACGCCGCGTCCCTGGCCTCGGGCGGCCGCGACGTGAGGTGGATCGTCGAGGTCGATCCTCCCGACCTGTCGGTCGCGGCGGATGCGGCCCGCTTGCATCAGGTCATCCACAACCTGCTCGAGAACGCCGCCCGGCACTCCCCCGTCGGCGGTCGGATACATATCTCCGCGGTGCGCACGGGAACGGACCGAGGGGTGCGGATCGACGTGCACGATGAGGGCCCGGGCATCGCGCGCGAGGACCGCTCCCGCGTGTTCGAACGATTCCAGCGAGGGGGCTACGCCGACTCCTCGGGAGGCACCGGCCTGGGCCTGGCGATCGCCCGATGGGCGGTGGGCCTGCATGGCGGCACGATCGAGGTGCTCGACGACCCCCGCAGCCGGGACGACCAGGACGGCCGCTCCTCGCTGATCCGAGTTGTGCTCCCGGGGGACGCGCCCCTGGTCTGACAGGGTGATCCTGGCCTGACAGGGTGATGTCAGGCACCTCACCCCCTCTGTTCCTGCCGAGGAGGCGGCGTCCGCGCACGTCGGGCACCGTCTGCCGTTAGGCTGAGCCCATCCGTATCTCTCGACCGTGAGAAGGCTGGCGATCTCAGAGTGTCACAGCAGACACAGGACTCCGATTCTGCGGAGTTCGGCCCGAATCAGTGGCTCGTGGACGCGCTCCGCGAGCAGTGGCGTGAGGATCCCTCGAGCGTCGACCCGAGCTGGGCGGAGTACTTCTCCACCCACACGGTGAACGCCGAGCCCTCGGCCCCTCCCGAGTCCTCCTCGAGTACCGACTCCCCCTCGAGCTCCTCCGAGACGTCGACGACGACGCCTCCGAAGAGCTCCGAGAGCTCGCCCGTCGCCCAGGAGCAGGACGCTTCTGCCGCGAAGGCATCCGCCGCTAAGGCCGATCCCCCGCCGGCGCAGCCCGCCGAGGCGGCGTCTGCAGCGGCCTCCCCTGCCCAGTCCTCCCCGTCCTCCCCGTCCTCCTCGTCGGCCGCAGCTCCAGCGTCCGCCTCCCAGCCCGCGAAGGAATCCCCTGCCGTGAACGACCATCCCGCGAAGTCAGCCTCCAAGGCACCGGCGGTCTCCACCACCTCGGACCGTCCCGCGAAGGTCCCCACCACCACGTCGCAGATCCCTGCCGTCGAGCTGCGCGAGCCCGAGGTCGTCAAGCTGCGCGGCCCTGCCGCGGCGATCGTGCGCAACATGGCCGAGTCCCTCGAGGTGCCCACGGCCACCTCGGTGCGTGACGTGCCGGTGAAGCTGCTGTTCGACAACCGCATCGTCATCAACAACCATCTCAAGCGCCACCGCGCCGGCAAGGTCTCCTTCACCCACCTCATCGGCTGGGCGATGATCGAGGCGATCACCGAGATCAACGACATGAACAACGGCTTCGATGTCGACGAGAAGGGCAAGCCGCTCCTCCTCAAGCGGGAAGACATCAACTTCGGCCTCGCCATCGACATGCCACGGCCCGACGGCTCGCGCGGCCTGGTGGTGCCGAGCATCAAGGCAGCCCAGCGCTTCGACTTCCGCGGCTTCTGGAAGGCCTATGAGGAGGTCGTCAAGAAGGCCCGCGCCGGCAAGCTCACCATGGACGATTTCGCGCACACCACGGTGTCGCTCACCAACCCGGGAGGCATCGGCACCGTCCATTCGATCCCGCGGCTCATGCAGGGCCAGGGCGTGATCGTGGGCGTCGGGGCGATGGACTACCCCGCCCAGTTCCAGGGCGCGAACCCCGCCACCCTCGCGGAGCTCGCGATCTCGAAGGTCATGACGCTGACCTCGACCTACGACCACCGCATCATCCAGGGCGCCGCCTCGGGCGAGTTCCTCAAGCGGATGGGCGACAAGCTGCTGGGCAAGGACGGCTTCTACGACCGTGTCTTCGTCTCGCTGCGGCTTCCGTACCAGCCGGTGCGCTGGGTGCCGGACAACCCCTTCAAGCACACCACCTCGGAGCGCCTGGCCCGGGTGATGGACATGATCCATGCCTACCGCGTGCGCGGGCACCTGATGGCGGACACCGATCCCCTCCAGTACAAGGTGCGCACCCACCCGGATCTCGATGTCGAGACCTATGGCCTGACCCTGTGGGACCTGGACCGCACCTTCCCCACCCGTGGGCTGGGCGGCAAGGACGAGATGTCGCTGCGGGACATCCTCGGGGTACTGCGCAATGCGTACTGCCGCACCATCGGTGTGGAGTACATGCACATCTCCGACCCGGAGGAGCGTGACTGGATCCAGCAGCAGATGGAGACTCCGCGCAAGCCCTTCGACAAGACCGAGCTGACCCACATCATGGATCGGCTCAATGCGGCGGAGGCCTTCGAGACCTTCCTGCAGACCAAGTTCGTGGGCCAGAAGCGCTTCTCGCTGGA
>NZ_JBQDLF010000064.1:0-15852 GCF_052095815.1 Brachybacterium sp.
CCGGGCTGCTCGCCCTGGTCCCCGTCACCGGGCTGCTCGCCCTGGTCCCCGTCACCGGGCTGCTCGCCCTGGTCCCCATCTCCCGGCTGCTCGCCGCCGTCACCGCCGCCCTCGCCATCATCGTCGCCGCCGCCATCGTTCCCACCGCCGGGCTGTTCGGCACCGGCCTGCGGGGCCACGAAGACTGCGACCGTCTGGGCGGGGATCGTCACCGTGCCGCTCGCGGCCTCCCAGGTCGCGCCCTTGACCACCTCGTCGGCGCCGTCGGCCTGCACCTCGTGCAGCTGGTACTCGAGTCCGGCCATGCCGTCGATCGCCTCGGTGATCGGCTCACCGGTCGCGTTGAACACGGTGACCAGCCCGTCGAGCGCCGGATCCGCGTCCACGCCCACGGTGTCGTCGACCCGCATCACCAGCAGACCGGCGGTGGCGTCGGCGCCGGCGTTGGGGAAGCTGACCTTCTGCCGGATCAGCTCCGCGTCGCCGAGGGTGAACAGGGTCGAGGAGGAGCGCATCCGCAGCAGATCCAGGGTGACCTCGCTCGAGAGTCCGATGTCCTCCGGGGTCGGGGTCTTCGCCGGATCCTCGAGCATCGGCACCATCAGATCCCAGGCCTCGCCGTTCTTCTCCTCCGGCGGCAGGCCGTTGCCGAACCCGTTGGTCTGCTTCGTCCAGTCGATCGTGTTGAAGTGGTCGCCGGAGTTATAGCTGTCGCGGTCCAGCGACTTCGAGCGCAGCAGATCTGTGCCGCCCGCCCAGAACGAGGGGGACTGGCCCAGGGTCACCGTGGCCAGGGACAGCGTGTTCATCCGCAGCCTGGTCTCCAGGGTGGCATCCTGCGGCAGCTTCCACACGTTCATGTCGTACAGCGCCTCGTTGTCATGCGCGTCGACATAGTTGACCGCCTCCTCGGGACGGGTGGCGTACCCGGCGGGAGCGCCGTTGTAGTCCAGCTGATCACCGCGCACCACCTCCCCGGTCGAGCTCAGCAGCTCGTAGTCGGCGAGGTTGCCGGCCATCCCGATCCGGATCAGGTCGGTGCGGTGGCGCAGGTCGGTCAGCTGCTCCTCCTCGCCCACCTCCGCGAACCCGTTCGGCATCGTGGACAGGCCGTTGCCGAAGCCCTGCACGGTGCGCTTGTCGGTATCGAAGGGGCTGCCTCCGTGAACGGCATCCCGCAGCCGGTCGTTGAAGGTGCCGATCGAGGTGCCGCCCAGCTGTCCCTGGGTGGCCTGCGTGAAGCGGGCGTTGCCGGCGATCTCGCCGAAGTCCCAGCCCTCGCCATAGAGGTAGATGCTCTTCCCGTCCACCCCGTCGGCCTCGAGCGTCAGCTCGTCCAACGCTTCGCGCACGGCGAGCATGTTGTCGGCGCTGTGATGGCCCATCAGGTCGAAGCGGAATCCGTCCACGTGGTACTCGCGGGCCCAGAGCACGGTGGAGTCGACCATGAGCTTCTGCGCCATGTCGTGCTCGGTGGCGATGTTCGAGCAGCAGGTGGAGTTCTCCACCCCGCCGTCGAGATTCAACCGCTGGTAGTAGCCGGGAACGATCCGGTCCAGCACCGAGGTGTCGGCCTGACCGTGCGCGGCGGTGTGGTTGTAGACCTGATCGAGCACCACCTGCAGGCCCATCCCGTGCAGCTCGCCCACCATGGAGCGGAACTCTGCGGTGCGCTCACCACCGATCTGGTGACCTGTGGTCGCATAGGAGCCCTCGGGGCTCATGTAGTGCAGCGGGTCGTAGCCCCAGTTGTAGGGGTCCTGGTCCGCGACAGCGGTCACCGCCGCCTGCTGCTCGGTCGAGGAGGGTCCGGCGTCGGCCGGAAGATCCGGCTGGACCTGCGCGGCGCGGTCCTCCTCGATGGTGGCGATATCGAAGGTGGGCAGCAGATGCACGGTGGTCACGCCCGCCTCGGCGAGCTCACCGAGCCGTGCCGACCCTGCCGAATCCGGGTGCCCGAAGGCGGCATAGCTGCCCCGGACCTCCTCGGGCAGAGCCTCGTCACCGGCGGAGAAGTCCCGCAGGTGCAGCTCGTAGATGGTCTGATCGGCGAACTGCGCGACCGCCGGGGCGGAGGTGTCGGTCCAGACCTCCGGCGCCCAGCGTGGATCTGCGAGATCCAGCAGCACCGAGTGCTGCGAGTTCAGGGTCAGGCCCACGGAGTACGGGTCGGTGACGGTGTTGGTGACCACCTCGCCGAGGGAGGGGACGAAGACGTCCACGGCGAAGGTGTAGGCCTGATCGGTCCAGTCGGCCTCGCCGGTCGCGGCCCACACGCCGCCGGCTCCGCGCTCCATCGCGATCTCGGTTGCGGCGACGGCACGAGCGGCCGACGGATCAGCGGCCGACGGATCACCCGCCGCCTCCGCCGGGCCGTGCAGCTGCAGCGTCACGTTCTGGGCGGTCGGTGCCCACAGCGACAGGGTGGGCACTCCATCGCTCCAGCTCACGCCGAGTTCCTGCTCGGCGGCATCTCCCGCGTAGAGATCATCGAGCACTCCGGGGATCTGCAGCCCGGTGAGGACTTCGATCCCGTCCGGGCCGTACTGGGCCAGTGCCAGCTCACCGCGCAGCGCCTCCTCGAGCACTGCCCGGTCCAGCGCCGGCAGCTCGAGCGCGAGGAAGTCCTTCAGGTGCCCGCGCCCGGCGAGCTCGGCCTCTTCCAGACCGCCGTCCCGCAGGGTCAGCTCGCCGAGGCTCTCGCCCCCGGTGACCTCGCCGTCTGCGACGGTGAGCCCGCCGGTCGGCGCCGTGAACAGCTCCCAGCGGGTGTCCTCGCCGGCGGTGACCAGGTTCGTGGGCCAGGCGATGGTGCCGGCGTCCACGAAGTGGCCGAGCTGCTTGCCGGAGCCGGCGGTCAGCGGATCGGCGGCCTCGATGGTCAGCTGATGGGTGGCCAGATCGTAGGTGAAGGTCACGATCTCTCCGTCCTGGGTGGAGAAGGTGTAATTGCCGCCGCCCGGCTCACCGCCCACGCCGTAGCTCTCATCCCAGGATCCTCCGTGAGCGGCCTTCACCTCGTAGGACCCGCCGGGGACCTCGTCGGTGGTGAACGTGTGCACGCCGTCGCCGTCGACATCCTGCATCCAGGTGCGCATGCATCCGGGCATCCAGTCCTCGGGGCAGCCGAGCGCGGCGTTGAAGGAGCCGGGCAGGGTGATGAACGGACCCTGGGCGCTGTTCTGCACGACGTGCGTGGCCGGGTCGTACCAGAAGGTCAGCGGCCCACCCTCATGGGTATAGGTGATGTCCTCGCCGCCGGGCACGCCGCCCGCGCCGTAGTTCTCGTCCCAGCTCCCGCCGACAGCGACCTTGAAGGCGAAGTCGCCGGCCGGGATGTCGAAGGTGCCGGTGTACTTCCCGGAATCGGCATCCAGGGCGAGCTGGGCGGCGGTGCAGTCCGGCTGCCAGTCGCCCGGGCAGCCCATCGCGGCATTATGCGAGCCGGGCAGCGTCACGGACAGCTCGTCGATCGCGCCCGGGCCCTCCTCGGAACCGGCGGCGGAGAGGTCCGCGCCGACGACGGCCGTGGTCGAGTCCGCGACCCGGTCCCCGGCCGCGTCGGTGGAGACCGCGCGGTACTCGAGCAGGGTGCCCACGGGCAGCGAGCTCACGTCGTGGAACACACGCGGGGTGTCGTCCTCCGCGGTGCCGAGCGCGGTCCAGGTCGCTTCGCCGGCGAGGCGCCAGCTGAAGGAGGTCTCGGCCCAGCGGTCGGCGGTGACGTCGGCGCTGATCGGTGCCTGACCCTCGACCTTCGCGCCGTCGGCGAGATCGAGCGTGATCGCCTGCGCGTCACCGGCGGCGACGACGGGCGCATCGGCGACCAGCACCACGGCGCCGAGTGCGGGCACCGTGATCTCGACGGTGCCGTCCGCCGCGGCGGTCACCGGGGCGTGGTCGCCGTACAGCGAGGTAAAGCTCGCGCCCGGGGTGAGGGTGGTGAGGGTGACGGTGCGCGCCTCGGGGGAGTTGTTCAGCGCGACCAGGTGCTCGAGCTGCTCCTCGCGGTCCACGCGGGAGAAGGCGTAGATGCCGGCGCCCTCCTCCGCGTGCAGCTCGATCTGTGCGCCGGTGGCGAGCGCCGGGGTGGAGTTGCGCAGCGTGGCGAGCTCGCTGATCAGCGGGTACAGCTGGGCGTCGGTCGAGAAGTGCTCGCCGTCGCCGTAGGGGCTGCCGTCGATCAGGGTGTCGTCGAGATAGGAGGGGACCTGGCTGGCGAACATCGACTGGCGGGCGTCCTTGTCGTTGCCGTCGCCCGCGAAGCCCTGCTCGTCGCCGTAGTAGATCACCGGCTGGCCACGGGTCAGCAGCATCGTCTCGTGTGCGAAGGCGGTCCGCTCGCCGAGCCGGTCGGAGCCGGCCAGCAGGTAGCCGATGCGGCCCATGTCGTGGTTGCCCACGAAGGTGGGCAGGTCCGCGGCGGAGGAGTCTGCCGTCGTGTAGTGGTCATCCGCGGCGAACAGGCCGGCCATGCCCTGCGCGGTGAACCCCTTCGCCCAGTTCGTCGCGGTGGACTGGTAGGCGAAGTCGAGCACCGAGTCCATCTCGGTCTCGCGCACATAGGGGGAGAGCTTGGTGGCGTCGGCGTCGTACACCTCGCCGAAGGTGAAGAACTGCTCCCCGGCCGGGGCCGCGCCCTGGTGATCGACGAGGGTCGAGGTGAAGGCCTGCCAGAACTGGAAGTCGACGTGCTTGGCGGTGTCGATGCGGAAGCCGTCGATCCCGAAGTCCATCCAGGTGGTGTAGATGTCCTCCATCGTGGCCAGCACCCGCGGATCCTCGGTCATCAGGTCATCCAGGCCGTCGAAATCACCGAAGGTCACCGACTCGCCCTCCCACGTCGAGTTGCCGCGGTTGTGGTACATCGTCACGTCATTCAGCGCCTCGGGGACCATCACCTGGTTCTCCGCCGAACGCACCGGGGTGTAGGGGAACGAGCTCGCCGGATCCATGGCCGGGAACTCCGCGGACTGCGCCAGCGCGGTGACGTCCACCGGATTTCCGGCCGCGTCGAGGTACGGGCTGGTCGCCTGGTCGACGTAGCCGTACTCGCCCTCCTCGTAGTCGATGAGGTCGGCGGTGTGGTTGGTGATGATGTCGAAGTAGACCTTGATGCCGCGCGCGTGGGCATCGTCGATCAGCGCTTTGAGCTCCTCGTTCGTGCCCAGGTGCGGGTCGATGGTGGTGAAGTCGGTGACCCAGTAGCCGTGATAGCCGGCGCTCGCATCCTCGCCCTCGCCCTGGACCGGGTTGTTGGTGAAGGACGGGGTCAGCCAGATCGCGCTCATCCCCAGGCCCTCGATGTAGTCCAGCTGCGAGTGGAGCCCGGCGATGTCGCCGCCCTGGTAGAAGCCCTTGTCGGTAGGGTCGAAGCCGTGATCCAGGCGCTCGCCGTCGATGCCACCGGTGTCGTTGGCGGGGTCGCCGTTCTCGAAGCGGTCGGTGAGCACGAAGTAGAAGGTCTCGCCGCCGCCGGGGTGGCGGTAGGGGGCGTGCGCGAGCTCGGCATCCTGCTCGGTGTACTCCCCGCCCTGCTCCGCGAGCGCGACGGAGAGCCGGGACGTCTCTTCGTCGAAGCGGAAGGTCACGCGGGTGGGCGCGGCGACGGCCAGCGGGATGTTGTCCTCTCCGCCGTCCAGCCCGTAGGCCGTATCCCAGCTGCCGCCGATCGCCGCCTTGACCTCGTACTGCCCGGCGGGGACCTCGAAGGTCGACTCCCACTGCCCGGCCACAGCGGTGGGGGCGAGCGCGCTCGCCTCGCACGTCGGGTCCCAGTCCGCCTCGCAGCCCAGCTCGTCCTGCAGGGAGCCGGCGAGCACCGGCTGATCGGGGCCGAGGGCGAACACCAGCGGCGCGGTGCCGAGCATCGTGGCCGTCGCCATCAGCAGCGAGGTGACCGCCGCGAGCAGGCGGGAGCGGGTGGCAATGCGGGTGGGATGGGCAGACCGCGGGACCGACATGCGGGGACTCCTCTGTCCGAGCAAGGGCGCCGGCCGGGGCCGACGGGGGAGGGCGCGCAGGAGCCGACGGGAGACGACGATCCTGCAAGAACTGCAAGGCGAAACCCGCGACCGAGCGGTGTTTGCCGTCTCCACCGTAGGGGGTGCAGGTCACCTGCTCAAGGGTGAGAGTAGAACCTGCAAGATCTTTCAGGATTCTGGGCTCTGTTCACCCGCGTTTCAGAGGCTCAACACCTCGGGTGCCCCGGCGATGGTGGCGATCGTCGTGACCGCGGCGTAGCCGGTCAGCACCGTGCACAGCAGCCATTCGCGCGCGCTGCCGGCGTTGCCCAGCAGCGGCAGGGCGATGTCGCCGCTGCGCTGCCAGAAGGGCGAGGCCAGTCGCTTCGGCGGTTTCACCGTTAGCGGCCAGGTGGGGAAGGGGATCCCGTCGGTGGTGAGCAGGTCGCCGACGAGATGGGCCAGCGCCCCCACCGCCACGGCGGCCGGCAGCCAGATCGACGTGTCCGGCGCGATGACCCCGACCAGCAGCCCGGAACCGGCGCCCACGACCCACGGCAGCAGTCTTCCCTTGACCGCCTTCAGCGCCCGGGTGCCGAAGGCGCACATCACGGCGACCAGGAGCGCGGCGCCAGCCTGCACCTCGCCCAGCACGGGTACCTGGACCTGCCAGTCGAGCCCGTTCACGAGCGCCGCCAGCGTGGTGAAGGCGGCGACGGCGAGGAGGGTGTGGGTCGCCCCGCGGTGCCCGGCCAAGGAGCCGACCATCCGGGTGAGCGCCTTGGTGAGGCCGCCGCCGGAGCGGGAGATCGTGGCACTGGGATGGTCGATATCCGGCAGCAGGGCCGCGCCGGTGGAGACCACCGCCCCGGCGATCACCTGCTCAGGGGTCAGGTCCCACAGGTCCAGTCCCGCCACGTGCCCCATCATCGAGGTGGAGCCGGCCAGGGCCATCCAGGCGGCGGTGCCGCTGATCGCGTGATGTCCGCCCATCATGGGCATCGTCCTCCTCGGGAGTCGTCCTGTGCGGTCCCACCTGGGAAGTGGGCGGGGAGCCGCTGGTGGGACGCAGGACGTCACCGGGGGAGGAGGACCGCTGGGAAGACTACCGGCGGGTCATGACAGCGGACGGCGTTCGTCAGCCTCGCGGGCTGCTCTTGGAGCTGCTCCGCTGATGCAGTACCTCCGCCACATGAAAGGCGCAGACCGCGATGCCGATGCCGACGATCACTCCGATCAAGCGTCCGGTCCACGAGAATCCCTCGGACACCGACATCACCAGCATCAGAGCGAGCAGGAGCGCCACGATGAAGCCGCTCTCGGACCAGGAGCGCGGGACCACGGGATCGAAGCCGCGGGAGAGCACCACCAGGGCGAACGCGATTCCTACCGCGCCGCCCACGAAGCTGACGACCAGGGTGAACGTCGCCGAATAGGGGAGCAAGGTGCGGACCAGGATCACCCCGATCGCGATCACGAACAGGCTGCGATACGGCTCGGGCACACGCACCGGATGTCGCCATTCCACAATGTTCATCGCGTCACGCCTCCAGCAGCAGCAGGAAAGGGGAGGCGTCGTGCGCGAGGGTGTGGCGGGCGATGACATCGGTGTCGAGCAGCGGCGTAACGGTCATGCCTCACGGTATCTCGCGAGGTCGGGGCGGGCGAGGCAGTCTCTCATGTGGCGAGGCGGAGGCCTGTACGGTCGGTGCCGTGACGAGCGCACTGACCACGTACCTGAACCGCCTCACCTTCGCCCTCTCCACGGCGACGGTGCCCGAGACCTCCGAGGAGCTCGGGGCGATCCTGCCCGATCGGGGCATCTCCGGCAGCGCCGAGGAGGTCGGGGACATCCCCGAGCTCTCGTATCTCTCCGGCGCGCGCGATGACCACCTCGGCGTGGCCGTCTGCTCGATCGACGGGGAGATCACCTCCGCCGGCACCGAGCACGCCTTCCCCATGCAGTCGATCTCCAAGGCGTTCGCGTACGGTGCGGCGATCGACCTGCACGGCATGGAGTATGTGGATTCCGTGGTCGACGAGGAGCCGACGGGGGAGGAGTTCAACGCCCTCAGCCTCGATCCGTACTCCAAGAAGCCCAAGAATCCACTGGTCAACATCGGTGCGATCCGCACTCATGCAATGCTCGGCCCCACTCAGGAGGAGCGCACGCAACGCCTGCGTGAGGTGCTGGACGCCGCCGCCGGCCACCCCCTCGAGCTGCACCGGGAGACCCGGGATGAGGAGCTGACCACCGCCGACCGCAACCTCGCCCTCGCGTACATGCTGCGCGCGGCCGGATCG
Source organism: Brachybacterium sp. (assembly GCF_052095815.1). Classification (NCBI taxonomy): domain Bacteria; kingdom Bacillati; phylum Actinomycetota; class Actinomycetes; order Micrococcales; family Dermabacteraceae; genus Brachybacterium; species Brachybacterium sp. The sequence goes on from NZ_JBQDLF010000064.1 coordinate 8,268, forward strand.
ATGAGCGAGGACGCCGCCGAGGTGGTGGGCGGCTACATCGAGGGCTGTGCGGTGCTCACCACCGTCACCGACCTCGCGGTGATGGCCGCGACCCTCGCCTCCGGCGGCACCAACCCGCTGACCGGGCAGAACGTGTTCTCCCGGGTCGCCGCCCGCCAGGTGCTCTCGGTGATGCTCACCTGCGGGATGTACGACAACGCGGGGGACTGGGTCGGGGACGTGGGCCTGCCCGCGAAGTCCGGGGTGGGCGGCGGGATCATCGCTGCTCTGCCCTCCCGCTTCGGCGTCGCCAGCTACGCCCCGCAGCTGGACCTGCACGGCAACTCCGTGCGCGGCACCTACTTCTTCGAACGGCTCAGCCAGGACTTCGCCCTCCACATGCTCGACGGCGTGGTGCCGCGGGATCTCGAGGAGTGCGCCCAGGAGCTGATGGAAGTGGGCACGCACCCGTGATCGCGGCACGTCAGCTCGCTCCGGGCGAGTGGCGGCTCTGGCGCGACCTGCGGCTGCGAGCCCTGGAGGATGCTCCCTGGGCCTTCGGGAGCACGCTCGCCGAGATCCGCCATCGCGACACCGAGGCCCACTGGCGCGAGGGGGTCAGCTGGCCGAGGGTCCCCTTCGTGGTGGAGGTCGACGGACAACCCGCCGCGATGGGTCGGCTCCTGTTCGGTGACGATCCCGTGTACGGGGACGTCCCGGGGGCCCGCGCCGAGCTGATCTCCGTGTGGGTCGCCCCGGAGCACCGCGGTCGCGGCGTCGGCCGTGCCCTGGTCGCCGCCGCGGTCGAGCATCTCGCCGCCCATCACCCGCAGACCCGCCTGCTCCTGGCGGTCGTCGAGACGAACCTGCCCGCCCGCCGTCTCTATGAGAGCTGCGGCTTCGGGACCGGCGGCCGAAACCCTGACGACGACACCGAGCTGTTCATGGAGCGCCGCGCCGCCCCGATGGAGCAGGAGAGTGTCGAGCTGCCCACCGAGCTGGTCGCGCGCTACCGGGCGGTGGACCGCGAGCTCGTCGGGTCCCCGACCTTCGAAACCCCGACGCACCTGGACCGTCTCGAAGCGCAGATCGCACGGGACGGCATGCGCACCCCGATCGATCTGGCCTTCCACGAGGAGTTCGCGACGATCGACGGCAATCACCGCATCGCCGTCGCCCTGCGCCTGGGACTGGAGACCGTGCCCGTCCACCTCACCCGCCGCCCCCGGCATCCGCGCCCGGACCACGGACGGGACCTGCGCCCAGGCGACCTGGCGGTGCTCGAGGCCGCCCTGCGCGAGGAAGCGCCCGTGGATCGGTAGACTCGTCCCATGAGTTCCACCTCGAGCAACGACCTGGTCCGCCGCCCCTTCGAGGGCCTGCCGAACGAACAGGACCTGGTGGCCATGCGCCAGCTGATCCCGGCCGCGACCATGGCTGCGAAGACCACCGCGGAGTACGGCTCCCTCGACGTCGAGCTCGCGACCATCTTGCCGATGGCCTGGCCCGCGGTGCGCCGCACCGACGGCTCCGTCACCGTCGGCATTCAGGCCGGCTATCCCGGCAACGATCTCTCGCGCGGAATCGGCCAGGCGATCAAGCTCGCCGCCGCGCTCGAGCCCGGCAACCCGATCACCACCGTCACCCTCGACGAGGACGCCCCGCGCCTGCAGGACATCCTCGACCTCACCGGCGCCTTCGAGATCAAGGTCCAGGACACCTTCGAGTTCTGGCTCGATCCCAGCGCCGAGCGCACCGGTGAGATCGACCAGGCCATCTCCCAGGCGAACGACTCGATCATGCAGACCCGCGCGGTCGCCGGCCTGCCCCACGCCTACTGGGTCGACGCCGGCGCGAAGGAGCACGTGCGCTGGGTGCTCGACGCCGATGAGGAGAAGGTGATCGACGCGGTCACCCGCCTCCACGCCCGTCGTGAATCCGCGATCTGCGAGGGCGCCAAGTACGTCGGCTCCTTCCGCGCCGAGGGCCTGTCGATCCCGGTGTGGGATCTCGCGAAGGGATCCGGCGTCGAGGCCGCCGAGGCCGAGGCAGAGGCGTTCCGCACCCGATTCGAGGAGGCGCTCGCCTCGACCGAGCCGCTCACCACCCTCGAGCGTCGGGCACGGGGCGGCATCGTCGCCCGTCAGGTGACGCTGCGATGAGCACCGCGGGGCCGCTGACGGCCCACCGCCCCGAGCGGGTGGCCGTCGTGATCCCCGCCAAGAACGAGGCGGAGCGGATCGAGGCGACCATCGAGTCCGCCCGCAGGATCACGGGCGTGGACCTGGTGGTGGTCGTCGACGACGGCTCCACCGACGCCACGTCCGCCGTCGCCATGGGGGCGGATGCCCTGGTGGTGCGGCACAAGACCAACCGCGGCAAGGCCGCGGCGATGGCGACCGGTGCCCAGATGGTCGCGATCCGCGAGGACGCCGAACGGGCCGACGGGGGTGCGAGCTTCTCCGAGGAGCTGCACGCCGAACCGCGTTCGCCCGGCCACACCGGCCCGCTGCCGGTGATCGACGCCGCCGAGACCGTGCCGCGCGCCCTGCTGTTCCTCGACGCGGATATGGGCGGCTCCGCCGAGGCCGCGCAGCCGCTGGTCGATGCGGTGCTCGACGAGGGCGTGGACATGGCCATCGCCCTGCTGCCCCCGCAGGAGGGCGCCGCCGGGATGGGCATCGTGGTGCGGACCGCGCGCCGCGGCATCCACCGCGCCACCGGTTGGGAGCCGAACCAGCCGCTGTCCGGCACTCGCTGCATCACCCGGGAGACCTGGGAGGCCTGCCTCCCGCTCGCTTCCGGCTGGGGCGTGGAGACCTCGCTGACGATCGATGCGCTCAGCAGCGGGTTCTGGGTCAAGGAGATCCCGGCCGAGCTCCATCACCGCGCCACCGGCAAGGACCTCCGCGGCCAGCTGCATCGGGCCGCGCAGCTGCGCGACGTGGTGCGGGCGCTCGCCCGCAAGCGTCACCTGGCCCCCGAGCTGGCGGAGGACCAGCAGGCGGAGTTCGACGACGGGGCCGACACCGAGGTGCCGGAGCCCCTCGAGGTGGCGCCGCTGCCGACGGGGCCTGCGGACCATGACGAGGAGAAGACCTGGACCGTCGTCCCGGAGCCTGCCACCGAGTCCGAGCGTGCAGAGCATGCCGAGGTCCGTCGGCTCACCCTCGCGGACCTGCCCGTCACCGGGGAGTTCTCCGATGACGAGACCCGGGCCCTCGGCGACGTGGACGCCGCGGAGCTCGACGCCCTGCTGCGTGACCTGCCGGTGGACGGCGACTTCGCCCCCGATGACGTCGTCTACCTCGCGGAGACCGACCTGGAGACGCTCGCGACCCGGCTCCGGGGTGCGCCCGTCGAGGGCCGCTTCACCCCGGAGCATGCGGTGATCATCGCCTCGCACCTCGAGGTCGGAGAGCCCACGATCCCGGAGTCCCTGCCCACACCGCTCAGCCCCGACGAGTACACCTCGCTCGTGGTGCACGCCGCGGTGGACGCGGAGAACCTTTAGCCAGCGTTCTGGTTCTGGTCTCAGTCCCGTTCCTGACCCAGGTCCTGAGGCGCCGGCAGCACCGCGGGCAGGTAGCACAGCCAGATGCCGAACATGGCTGCGACCAGCACCGGCCCGGTGTCGTTGACCGCGTAGCCGACCCAGGTGCCCACCACGAGCGCGACCCGCACCCAGTACGAGGCGGGGTGCTCGGCATCCAGCGCCACGAGCCGCCGCCAGCGCAGTCGGCCCGGGATCAGCAGCGCGATCGACGCCACCACCGCGAGCACCATCACGACCGCCAGCGACGGGTATCCGGTGGTCATCGCGACGTTCTGGGCGAGCTTTCGGACCACCACCGAGATCACCTCGCCGCTGAGGAGCTCGTCGATGAAGCGTCCCAGGTGGGTGCGGTCCTCGGCGGGTCGCAGCCAGTCCAGGAACGAGACCCCCAGCACCGCGACCGCGCCGCCCGCCCCGAGGGCGAGCAGATGCCACAGCCGCGGCCGGATCCCGGAGACCAGCAGCGCCAGCAGCCCGAAGGCGGGAATCGTGGCCAGCATCGACCCGAAGTCCGCGCCCATCGACGGGGCCACGCAGACGATCGCGACCAGAGCGCCGACGGCCACCGTCCACACCACCCGTGCACGCGGGGTGCGCACCACCGCGAACAGGCACAGCAGCGCCATCAGCGCCGCCGCGAGCACCATCCCGAACAGATGGTTCGACAGCCCGTAGAAGCGCCCGCCGGAGATCGGCTGCGCCCCCAGCGGTGAGCCCAGCTGGAACCGCGACCCGGTGGCCGATTCGCCGAGGATCAGCAGGGCGACCAGCGCCGCGGAGATCCCGACGGGGCCCAGGCGATGGTGGCGCCAGGGACCGGCCAGCACCAGCGCCGACAGCAGCGCGCAGCCCGCCCACACCACGCCCGTCAGGGCCAGCGTCGGATGCTCCGCGCGCCACCACGGCACCAGGGAGGCGAACATCCCCACCGGCAGTGCGAGCGGCGCGATCGCCGCGAGCGCCCGGCCGACGGCGGCGAGACGCGGCCGACGTGCCAGCGGCGGGACCAGCAGGATCACGATCCCGATCACGCCGAGCGCGAACCAGGAGCCGAGCGCGGGCACGGTCGCCGCATCGACCTGCGCCGCGGCCTCGGAGCGATCCAGGGCCAGCTGCTGCGGGTCGTCGTGCGCGGTGCCGCGGAACGGCTGACCGGGGATCAGCCCGTCGGCGGTGGCGTCATAGGAGGTGAGGATCGTGGCGAGCACATCGGTGAGCACCACCACGCCGGTCTGCTTGGTGGCCCCGCTGGTGAGGGCCTGGCCGGAGAAGGCGGTGTCGAGGGCGACCTGCAGGCCCGCCGTGCGCGAGGCGACCGGCCCGGGGTGCTCGGCCGACGCCGGATGCTCGGGATCGGTGGCCGCGACGGAGACCAGCAGGGTGCGGGGGAGGTCCGCGCTCTGGCAGCCGCCGAGCTCGTCGAGCGTCGCCCCGACGACAGCATCGAGGGAGACCAGGGCCTGGGCACGGGCCGGGCCGTCGGCCTGGGGCAGCGAGGGGACCGTGACCTGGACCAGGTCGCCCGCGGCGAGAGCATCGGCGATCTGGGTGTACCCGGACTCGCGCTCCGGCTTTCTGTCGCCGCGTTCCTCCCCGACGGTGATCTCCATCGTCGATGGACCCGAGAGGTCGAAGGTGCTGACTGGGACTCCGAGCTGCTCCCACTGATCCTGCGCCGGCGTCGGGATGCCGCTGGTGCGCGGCGCCTCCTCCGCCAGGCCCCGGTATCCGGAGTGCAGCGTCTCCATGCCCTGCCGCTTCGTGGAGACGACCGAGGTCGAGGTGGTGTTCATGGCACCCGCGCCGGAGCGCTCGGCGAGGCACTGAAGATTCGGTGTGGCCTGCGGATCGATGTCCTCCCAGCCGAGCCCCGCGGTGGCGATCACCAGCCGCACGGGATCGTCGGGATCGTCGGCGGAGGCAGTAGGCGCGCCGGCGAGGACCAAGGCGCCGAGCAGCAGTGCGAGCAGCACGGCGAGCGGCGTTCGACGCACGGGGGCGGGCAGTTCCTGGGGCACGTCCCGATGCTACGGGGAAGGCCTGCGCCGCGCGGCCGGCCGTTGCAGACCCTCCACCTATCTCTCACGCTCTATCGTGGTCGCCATGCCTTCTCCACAGCCTCCGTACGAGCAGGTTCGCCGCGAGATCCTCGAGCAGGTCCGCACCGGCGAGCTGACGCCGGGTGACCGCCTGCCGGCGATCCGCACCTACGCCGCCGATCTCGGCCTCGCCCCCGGCACGGTGGCCCGCGCCTACAAGCTGCTCGAGGAGTCGCAGATCCTCCTCACCCGTCGCGGGGCGGGAACGACGATCGCCCCCGGTGCGGCGATGGAAGCCCGCAAACTTGCGACCACGGCCCAGCGCGAGCCCGGCGGTCCGGTCGACGCAGGCCTGGTCTCGCTGTTCGCCGGACCGATCGCCGCCGCCCGGGCCCGTGGCGCCCGCGATGTGGAGATCCTCGCCTCGGTACGTGCGGCACTCGCGGGCGAGAGCGGCGAGAACGGCGGGAGCGGCGGGAGCGGCGGGAGCGGCGGGAGCGGCGGGAGCGGCGGGGGCGCGGCGTGAGGCGTGGCCTCGACCCGGTCGAGGTGCGCATCGCAACCCACCGTGCCGACGCCGCCGCGGCATTCCGGGATCGCGTGCTCGAGGTGTGGACGACGGCTTTCGGACCGGTCGACGATGCGGAGGACTGGCGCAGCCGCTTCTGGGAGCAGCACCGCTCGCGCGACGGCTTCCGCTTGGTCACTGCCTCTATGGGGGAGGAGCTCCACGGCTTCGGCTGGGGGTACACGGGCGAGCGCGGGCAATGGTGGGCCGACCGGGTGGCGGATGCACTGGCGGCCGACGGTCTGGGGGCTGGTGGACTGGCGACCGACGGACTGGCGGCCGACGGAACGGAGTGGGTGGGCGGCCACTTCGAGTTCGTCGAGCTCGCAGTCCGGCCGACGCATCAGGGACACGGCTTGGGCGGTCGTCTCCACGATGCTCTGATGGAGGGCCTCCCGCACGCGCGGTCGCTGCTGCAGACCGACGCCGACCCGCAGGGGAGCGGTCATCGCCTCTACCGTGCCCGGGGATGGAGCGTGCTCGGGGAACTGGCTCCCGGCAAGGTCGTGATGGGAAAGCGCCTGGGGGCGTGATCCGCCTCGAGAGGCTCGAGCCTCGCCACGGGCCCGAGATCCTCGCCGGGCAGGACGCGGCGCTCGCCGCAGAGATCGTGGGGGAGCGCTGGACGGAGAGCTCCCTCGAGTCCTTCCTGGAACGCTGCGCGCGCTGGCGCGAGGACGGACCGGTCCAGGAGCTCGCAGCGGTCGACGCGGCCTCGGGCCGGCTGCTCGGCGGAGGTGGGCTGAACCGGCTCGCTCCCGAGCTCTCCCGCGGCCAGGTGGCCGTCACCTACTGGGTGCTCGAATCCGAGCGGGGCCGCGGTGTCGGAACGCAGATCGCCTCGGCCCTGATCAGCCGGGCGCGCCGCGACTCCCGCCTGCGACAGGCGGTGCTGCTGATCGCCGACGGCAACCCTGCCTCGCGCGCGGTGGCCCACCGGCTCGGTGCGCACCCGGAGGAGGACCTCCTGCGACACCCGGCCGACGGCACCCGGCATGTCCGGCGCTGGATTCTCGATCTGGATGCGGGGGCGGGGCAGGCGTAGGCGGAAGTGCAGACACCGGGGTCGGGGCACGCGTAGGGGCCAGGGCGGGAACCGGACGAAGCCCCTCCGGATCCGGAGGTATGCAGTCGCGTCCTATATGCGCAGGCGTCCCGTGCTCGCCGTCGCGACGAGTTCGTTGTCAAGGCCCTCCCGGAAATGGGGATTATCGGTGGCTAGAAATGTGGATAAGGACGTCCGTTCCTCCCCACTCCAAGTTTTCCACAAGTTTATCCCCAAGTAGTGCCGACCCTTGTCTACGTCAACTCTTCGGGGGTAAAATAAGGGGCCAGAGAGAAGCAGTCTTAGAGAATGCTGATGTCCGAGGTCTCGAATGCGTCATGCGACGTTACTGTGGGCATCGGTGCCCAGTATGAATGTTCGCCATGGCGGTATGCCCC